>NZ_JBFAYO010000015.1:0-80441 GCF_040681325.1 Nocardia sp. NPDC051787 | reverse complement strand
AGCCGCCGGAAGGGCCGGAGCGTCCGGAGCGTCCGGGGCTGCCGGAGCATCCGGAGTTGCCGGAACTGCCGGGGCTGCCGGAGCATCCGGAGTTGCCGCAGCCGCCGGAGCTGCCAGAACTGCCGGAGGTGCCCGAGCGCCCGGACACGCCGCGACTGCCGGATCTGCCGGTTGCGCCGCAGCTTCCACATCTACCCGGGTTGCCGGATCTGCCCGAGACTCCGGGTATTCCCCAACTGCCGGAGCTTCCGCATGCGCCTGACGTGCCGTGCCCGCCAGGGTTACCGCACGCTCCGGACCAGCCACCGGCACCAGGACCGGCGGAGGCCCCGGAGCTTCCGCATGGGCGGGTACTGCCCGACCTCCCGGGGCACCCGAGTGCGCCGGATGCGCCGTTCTCGCTGGACTTGCCCGAGTCACAGCGGCTTCCGCACGTGCCGGACCTCCCGACGGCTCCGCAGTCACCTGCTCCGCCGCACGCGTTCCCGCCGGAGGCCTCGTCCTCCCAGAATGGTTCCGCGGCATCGAGCGAATCGGCCGGGTCGAACGGCGCAGGCCTTGGCTCAGCGAATTTCTCTGGGGCACCGACCTATTCGCGCACGCAGGTGGTGCCCACCTGGCCGGAAACTTCGGAGCCGCACGATCCCGCACCACCTTCGGACACTTCCGGAAACAACGGCGGCCCGCCATCCACGCACACCGCACCGGTCCCGGCGCGCGAATCCGCAGGCCTTCACGAGTATTCGGCCCCAAGAGCGGAGCAGCACACCCCGCGGCCGGACATCGGCGCACTCAACGCTCCGACGCCAGCGCCCAGCCAGCCCGGACAACCCGGTGCGCCGGGCATGCCCGCCATGCCGCCGATGGCCTCGCCCTCGTCCGGTTCCGCCCCGTCGCGTGCGTTCCCGCGTGCGTCGTACGGCAACGGGCGAGATAACGGCGGTGATGGCGGGCCTGCTACCAGCAACGGGATTCTGGTTCGCGCGCATGCCGGGTTCGGTGAAGTCTCCGACTTCGACCCCGTGACCGGAGCCCTGCGCGGCGTCGCACTCGGCGTGGGGCCGGTGGGCGGGGTCTACGGAGACCTCGGGCCGACGCCAATGGTCTTCTACCGGGACGGCGCCCGCCTGCTTCTTCGCGCGGGCGAGCGGGTGATCGATCTGGAGGACCGGCAGGTGGCCGCGCAGTGGCACCAGGTGGACAACCGCACCACGCGGTTGGTGCTGACCGTGGCGGACCGGGTGGTGTGCGATGTGCACTATCCCGCGGTGCCGCCCGACTTCGACCTCGGCTTGCTGATCCGGGACGTGCTCGCCGACCCGGTCCGGCGCACCCGCATCTTCGCCGGATGAACCGGCGCGGACAATGGACGAGAGTAAGGAGGGATCGTGCGCGACGACTATCCGACCGACGACGAACTGCGCGCCAACTTCGACGAGTTGCTTGCTTCGGTGCTCACCGGTGGCGGCATCTACTCCGAGAACGGCTTGGACATGGAAACCGAGGAGGCGCTGTGGACGATCGCGCGCGCCTACCCGGACGTGTCCGACGAACTCGTCGATGCGGCCCGCGCCGCGTTCGCCGGTCAGCTGGACGGTTCGAACGCCGCCGCCAGGCAGGCCGCGCTAGCCCGCAAGATCGAGGAGTTCAACCGGCGCAAGGCGGCGGAACAATCGGGCAAGTAGCTTGGCAGTTCGGATCCGCGGACTACCTCGTAGTTCAGCGGCCGCCGGGCGGGTCGTTGTGCCAGGATGGGACCAGTGACACAGCTCGGGCGCCGGCGCGCCGCTCCCGCGTGGGGTCGTGCCTCGGTGCGGACGAATGAGGAGATCGCGTCGACGTGACCAAACCAGACGACGAGGCCGAGGACCGCGGGGCCGGCAACGACGCAGGGTCCGGCGGCGATCCCGAGGAGCCGACCGCGGGAGACGCCAATGAGGCCTTCATGCGGCAGTTCATGGTGAGCTTCCAGGAGCACAGCGACGACCCGGACGTGGAATTCACCCTCGTCGAGGACGAGGGTTCCGATATCGCCGAGCGGGCCAAGCAACTCAATCACCAGATCGCCCGCGAGCTGGCGGCATTGGGTCCCCAAGGCTGGGCTCGGCTGGACGCGGTGTTCGCCTTGACGACGGTGGCGGAGGTGGCGCAAGTCGTCTTCGCCGACGACCGAGAGCGCTCGGTGCGCATCCAACCCCCCGAGGCTGTGCTCGCGCTGGTACGTGAGCATCGGCAGCTGTCGGCGCAGCTCAGTGACGGCCCTTGGTGGCGACTGGTGCTGACATTGACCAACGTCGGGGAGATCGAAGTCGACTATGACTACGGCGACGAGCCGTTCCCGGACGATCAACTGTTCCCGCCGGAGATCTACCGCGCGGACCTCGAGGTTTTTCCCCGGGATACTTTGCCGGTTTGGCTGGCGGCCTACGTCGGACACGACGGCAGGCAGTCGCGCACCGCGCAGGAGGCAGCGGTACAGGCGCGAGCCGATCGCGCGGCGGGTGTGCGCGGGGTCTTGTCCGAGCAGGATTTTCCCGCCTTCCCCGTGATGTGGTCACGGTGGGCGGTGATGGCAGCTGCGTTCGTGGCGACCGGATCACAGTGGGGCCCACGGGTATTGCCCGCGCTCGGCTGGTTCGAGGGTGCCAAGCGCAGTGGCTCGACGTTGTATGTCCTGCCTGGTGGCCGGGCCGTGCTGTCGGGTGGCGTGTGGAACGCGCCGGAGCTGGATGCCACCTATAACGGCGGCGAGCCGATGCCCGCGTTCTTCGCGGGCGCGCCGGAATGGGTGGCGAATCCGGTGTTGAATCCACGTGCGGCCAACGGATTGTTGTCGTTCTGCTACTGGTGGGAGAACGGAAACTGGTATCGCGGCGAGTCGCCGCCGGCGAATCAGCTCAGTGACGCGGTCCCCGGTATCTGGACCGCCGACACGGTGGCCGAAGTGATCACCGGACTGGTGGCCGAGCAGCCGACCGGCCAGCAGCGGGCGGCGGTGACCACCCTGGTGTCGGCCGCCGAAGTCGGCGTCGTCACGCGCGACACCCTGGTGGACGTGTTCGGCGACGACGGGAATTTCGACGTCGACAGCGCCCTCTACCAGCTGACCATGGCGGGTATGGCGATGTCGCTGCCCGAGCCGATGGCGGCGGACGAGGCGATTTCCCGGGTACGCCAGTTCATTCAGGACCGCGGCATGGACACCAGCGGGTATCCGCTGGACCAGCTGCGGGCCGACCGGATCAGTGTGGGCTGGATGGTCTACGTGCCGACCCAGCCGGGTGAGATCTCGATCGGCCGGGCCATCTTCTACATCGCCGACGACGGTGTGCTGGAGCAGTCCTCGTCGTCGGTGGCGCCATCGGTGTACATCGCCGAGTTCGAGCAGCGTTTCCAGCAGCGCCACGGCTCGGTGGAGGCGTGACCAGGGATTCACACAGAGCAATCGTCGCAGGAACCCTTACGCACATGGGAGAACCGATGGTACGAGGCCGATACCCCTCCGAAGACGAACTGCGGCGCAACTTCGAGCGTGAACTAGGGTCGGTCACCACCGGTGGTGGGCTGCATTCGGAAACGGGGCTGGACATCGAAACCGAAACCGCCCTGATCGATATCTCCCGAGCGTATCCCGAGGTCACCGAAGGCTTGGTTACGGCGGCCCGGTCCGCTTTCGCAGGTCAGCTCGACGGCTCGAATGCCGCCGCGCGCCGTGCTGAGCTGGAACGGGCTATCGAAGAGCACAATCGGAAGAAGGGGCAGAACCCGAGCGGCTGAACACATTCGGTGCAGTCCGCGGATGATCCCAGGTCGCAGGGATTTTACGTGCTGGACAGGTGACGTTCATGCGATGATCGAAGGTGGGTGTTCGATCAGTCGAAGGACAGCAACATGGCGGCAGGCGAAATCGAGAACTACACCGAGAAGCTGCGGACTGCCGGTCTGGACACTTCCAGGGCCGATGAAGAATTGCTCGGCATCGTGTCCAGTGCCGAGGACGCCGCGAGCCGAGCGAGCACCGCCGCGGGGCCGGACAAGTTCGGCAGCAAGTTTCGCGACGGTCCAGAGGGCTTCGACAACGTGATGGACAGCATCAACGATGCCACGCGGAACATCGCGACCTCCTTCCGCCGGATGTCCCGCGGCCAGTACAAAGCCGCCGACGCGTTCGACAAGGGCGAGCAAGCCGGTACCGAGAACTTCGATCGCCTCGTCTGACCCGAAGGGCCGGAATGAGTAATGCAAGACGCGATGAGCGGGATATGGACTCGATCCTGGAGGCATTCCAGGAGCAGATGCGGATCATCGCGGATGCTCAGCAGAAGCGGACGAAACTCACCGGGACGGCGACCTCGCGGGATAAAACGGTGACGGTCACCGTGAATGCCAACGGTGTCGTCATCGAGACCAAATTCTCCGCGGGCATCGAGGATTTGAGCTACGCGCAGATCGCGAAAACGGTGACCAAGGTCGCGCAGGACGCCGCGGCCGATGTGACACGCAAGAACCAGGAATTGGCCGCGCCCATCACGGATCGGCGTGCCCGGCTGCCGAAGCTTTCCGATCTGGTCGACGGCATGCCCGACTTCGCCAGTGAAATCCCGGTCGAACCACCTGTGTCGCTCGCGCCGCCGGGTTCGCCCGAGCGTGCGGAGGGCGACGATGACACCACCGCACTGCGATTCACCGACGTCGAGGAGTTCGACCACGGTGAGCGCGAGGCCGAGCCGGGGAGAGTCACCGACCCCAGCTGGTAGCACGAGGATTACGCCGCCATGCCCTTCTCGATAACCATTCCGCCGTGGCTGGAGTGGCTGGAGTGGGTGGCGGGAGCTGACTGGCCGAAAGGCCTCGAGGGCGATCAGAAAGCGGCCGGAGAAGATCTGCAGCGTCTGGCTCGTCAGCTGCGCACACGCGCAAGGCAGAAAGCAGAGACGGCGACCAATTCCACAGTGGTCGCCTATCCGGCCGGTGACGGCCGCGACGAGATGGAGAAGTCGCTCAAGGAGCAACTGAAAGCCATCGACAAGCTGGCCGACAAGTACGACGCGGCGGGCCAACGCGCCATCGACTCCGCCGCCGAGATGCGCGCGACCAAGCTGAATGACATTTTCTCGCTCGCATGGTTGGCGGCGGAACTGGCGTACGCGCTGTTCCTGGGCCCGGGGGCGCCTTTCGCGCAAGCGGGCGCCATCGCGGCAACGCAGGCCGCGTGCCGGTGGATGGGCGGCTTTCTGCTGCGCAGGATCGAAGCGATCCTGGCCAGGACGGCGCTGTCGCAAGCGAGCAGGGAGATCCTCGCCAAAGTCATCTACGAGATCGTTCAGGAAGCGATTACCGAGGTATTTCAGGGCACGTCGCAAGAATTGGCGGTGCAAGGCCTGAATATCCAAGCCGGGTACCAGGACGGTGGACTCAACTGGAACGCGATCGGCCAGAACGCGTGGATCTCCGCCGTTGCCGGTGGCGCGGGCGGTGCGGCCGGCCACGGTCTGCACAATGTCGTGCGTCACCTGCCGGGCGGTCCCAGCGGGCTGGCAGGTCTGGGCAAGGGCGCGATCACCGGTGCGGGCGCGGGCTCGGCCGGTGCGGGTGCGGCTTACCTGGCGACCGGATTATCTGGTGGCGGTTGGGAATTCGACCCGCGGATGTTCACCGGGGGTGCGCTGTCGGGCGTCGGGCCGAGCATGGTCTACGGCTACCGGGGTGGGTCGAACTACTCCGGCGGGCCGATGGGCAACGGGCCGGGGCTGACTCCGAACGTCGGTACCATGCCGGATGGCACGAGCCAGGCTCCGGCTTCGGGTACCGGAACCGGCGCCGGTGCTGGAACAGGGGCGGGGACCGGAACCGGCACCAATGGCGCAGGAACCGCGACAACCCCCGCGGCCACGAATGGCAGCGGCACCGGCGGAGGTCCCTCGGGTGGTGCGAATGGCGCTGGCGCCGCCGCGGATACGTCGGGCAGTACAAACGGCGCGGGCGCCGCAGGCGAGAGGGCAGGAACCGCTCAGAGTGCGAGTCAGGCTGGTACCGCGGGCAATGCGTCGAGCGGCACGCAGCGTGCGGATGACGTCGGTATCGTCGCCGATACCTCCAGTGGCGGTCAGAGCACGAATGGTGCTGGGGTCACCGGGGATACGTCCGGTGGCGCACACAACGGCGGGGACACCTCGACCGGTTCCCAGCGCGACGGAGGCACGGATACGGCCGCCGCGAGCACGAACGGCGACAGCCGTGGCACGGAAGGTCCCGGTGCTCAGCAGGGCGGGCCCGCCGATTCCGGGTCCGGCTCCACGAGCCGATCCGACGCGGTGGCAAGCCAACCCGCGCCCGATGCAGGCCAAGCCGCCCCCGATGCGGGCCAACGCACACCTGACGCAGGCCAAGCCCCTGGCAGCAGGGACGGGGCAAGCGTCGGCGAGAGTGTTGACACATCCCAGCCAGGCGGGGCTACTCCGTCCACCACCGCGCAACCAGCTACCGCACCGCAAGGCCCGGCCACTGACTCGGCCGCGTCCTCGACCACGCCCAGCACTTCCACGAGTTCGTCCTCGACCGGTGCCGCTGCAGGACCGGCGCGAACGGTCGGCCCGGCCACCGGACCGGATCAGGGCCGCCCATCACTGTCGCACAGTGATTCTCCCGTTGACCCGCGGACGAGTCGCGCCGGGGATCGAGACGGCACCGCGCCGCGCGCCGGCGATACCGCGGCGCAGGAAGGTGCGCAGGCACGCGCCGGTGCCGCAGATCGGACCGCTGCTGGGCCGCTCGGGAGGGAAGGGGCCGTCCAAGCCCAGACGGCCGATTCCGAAGCGCCACACGCGGGGTCGGACGCCGACGCGGACGCGGACGCCGACCAGAGCGACCGGTCGCTTCCGGACGACGCCGTGCGGCCCGAGGATGTCGCGCTGGTCGCCGGGCCGATCGCGGCATCGTCCAGCCCATCACCGGATGGCCGCACCGCCGACTCCAGCCGCGGCCGTCCCGATCCCGCCGCCGATCGCCGGACCGACGCGGACTCGGATACGTCCGGAGATGGGGAGACCTCCGGCCGGACTCCCGCCGACGCCGATAGCGATGTCGATGCCGCCGCCGACACCGGCACCGACAGCGCCGCCGACACCGGCAGGGATGCCGACACCGGCGGTGACGCCGACACCTACCGCGCTACCGACACCGAACGGAATCGCCGAGATCGGGTTCGGCTCCTGCCCGAGGACACCAGCCCGCCCAGCAGAGCCGAGATCGGCCACGCGAACGACGCGCTACGCCGTCTGGGTGACGACGCGCGCGCCGCAGATCTGCTACACGGCGAGAACACCGATGCCGATGCCGCGCGGGACCGGGCGCGCAGGAACGCCGATTGGTGGAACTCGCTGCGCGACAGCGACACTCCGGACGGCGCGCTGAGCCCGATGCAGCGGTCGATGGTCCGGGCGCACCCGGACGTGATCGGCAACGCGCCCGGTATCGCCGCGGTGGCGGCGAACGAAGCGAACCGGCTGCAGATCGCGCGTGAGATCAAAGATCTCCAGTCGCGCTACGGACTGAGCCGCGCCGAGCGCGCGCAGTTGCGCAATCTGCAGGCAACCGTCCGAGCCCTCGCCAGAGCGCATTTCCGGGCTGTCTCGCTCGATTCCGCCCCTCCGGTGCTCCTCGTGGCCTACGACTCGACGGCGTTCAGCGGGAAGGGCCGCGCCGCAATAGCTTTCGGAAATATCGACACCGCGGATCACGTGTCGTGGCACGTGCCCGGTATCCGGCACCCGGTGGCGGACCTGCAGTCCGGTGTGCATATCGCCGCCGGACAGTATCGGTCCTCGGCGGCCCGGGTGCGTGCGGGCGAGTCGATCGCCTCGGTCGCATGGGTCGGCTACGACGTGCCGAGCGGTCGCGCGCAAGGCGTCTTCACCCGCAGGGCGCGTTCCGGCGCCGAACTCCTGGTGCGCGACATCGCGGCCGCCGACGCGGCGCGGGAGGCCAGGGGCGGACCGGAAGCCGTACCGACGAACAAGGTGTTCGCACACGGCTACGGCATCGATGTCGCCGAAGCCGCGGGCAGGCGCGGCAGGCTGGAGCGACTGGCTGGTGATGTCGTGCTGTCCGGGATGGCCGAGCCGCACATCAGGGACGGGCACTTCGGTGACGTCCGCGTGCACGTACCCGACGGGACGCGCGGCCTGTTCGGCAGGATCCAACCCGCTGTGCCGGACCGTGCTTCGGAACCGCCCAGCGCAGTGCCGACGCGGGCGCTGCACGACGTCGGCCGGATCGGTGCCGACCTGGTGGGCTCCGTCGACCATCGGCCGCCCGACACTGCGCTCGATCCGGACCATCCACCCGCGCAGTCGGTGAACAACTGTGGCGAGCTCGCGCTCTGGCGAGCCGCCGTGCAGACCGGCAACGGCGAGATCTCGCTGGTCGAGCCGGGATCGGTCGGCCCGGAAGGCATGTCCTGGCACGACTTGGAGGTCGCGGCGGGCGGTGAGATCACCAGGGTCGTCGGCAGCAAGAAGCGTCCCGCGCACCAGATGATCGCCGATGGCCTGCGGTATCTGGGAGGCGACGCGGCGGTCTTGGTCGTCGACGAGCACAAGGGAAAAGCCGACGAGCACGGGGTGGGCGCGCACGCCTACGTCATGTACCACGACAAGGCCACCGGAAAGATCATGGTGGACGACCCCTTGCGCGGCGGGGTCTTCGAATTCGATCCGGACGCCGTACCGGACGCCAAGTCGACCTGGGGCGTCTTCTTCGGCGCCGAAGGCGAGCACCTGCGCCCACTGGCCGACGGAGGCGCGGGCAGCCGAGCCCGCGGCATCGCGGTGGGTGACACCGAACCGGACGACGAAGAAGAGCCGGTGGAGCAGGCCGACGACCTACTCGCCGACGCGGTGGCACGGCGCGATGAACTGGCGGCGCGCATCCGGCAGCTGGCCGAGACCATACGAGCTTCTGTCGACCCGGAGGGGCTGACACCGGAGCAGCTCGACGAGACGGTGCGTGACCTGTCCGATCGGGACCTGGCCGACGAGGACATCGTCCGGCTGTCCGAAATCGCCGATCTGGCACTTGACTACCGGCACGCGGATACCGAAGCCCGGCAGCTGGAGGCACGGCGTCCGGTCGCGACCCCGGATACCCGCGGCGACGCTGTCCCCGCAGGGACGGATCCGTCGGCTGGGACGGACGCTACCGGCGCCGACCCGGACCGCTCCGGCACCACTACGCGTACCGAGGCTTCGTCGTCCACCGACTCGGGCGCCGCCGATACCGGTGCGCCGGAACCGGACACGCCACGGCAACGTGGTGACCACGTGCCGCCGGAGGACTCGCCCGAGCTGTCCGGAGACCGAGCCCTGCCGGAAGACCTGTCCGAGCCGACCGACTCCGAGGTGTCCGCCGCGGACACCGCGTTGCGTCGGCTGGGACCGGACGCCTCGGCGGCGGACCTGCTGCACAGCGACCACCCCGCCGACGCCGTTGCCACACGCGCGAAAGAACGCGGACGGCGTAACTCGGAGTGGTGGAATGCGCTGCGCGACAGCGATACACCGGCCGGCCAGCTGAGCCCGATGCAGCGGGCGATGGTGCGGGTGCACCCGGCCGTGATCGGCAACGCACCCGGCATCGATGCCGCCGCGGTCGACCAGGCCAACCAGCTGCGGATGGCCAGGGAGCTGGCCGAGCTGCGGTCGCGCCGCAGGTTGACCCGCGCCGAACGCCAGCAGCTGCGCGTTCTGCGCGCGACCGAGAAGGCGCTGGCGGGTGCACAGCGGCGAGCCGCGGCGGTCGATCCCGGTCTACCGGTACATGTGGTCGCCTTCGATTCGACGGCTTTCGGCGGAAAAGGCCGGGCCCTGGTTGCCTTCGGCGACATCGATACCGCCCAGCATCTGGCGTGGCACGTCATCGGCATGGGCCATACCGTCGAGAAGCTGCATGCCAGCCTGGATTTCGCGCTCAACGAATACCGGGTGACCGCGGGCAGGCTCGGCGCGGGCGAGCGCAACGCCTCGATCGCGTGGGTCGGCTACGACGTGCCCGCTGGCGGGAAGATCACCGCGCTGCTGCAGGCGGCGACCCTGCGCCGTGCCAAGGCGGGTGCGGAACTGCTGCTGCGCGATATCGCCGCGACCGACGCGGCGCAGCAGTATGTTCGCGGATCGGTCGCAAAGCCGGTCAACCGCGTTTTCGCACACAGCTACGGCACCGCCCTCACCCAAGAGGCAGGGATGGGTGGCAGACTCGCGGGTCTGGCGGGCGATATCGTGCTCTCGGGCGGCCCCGGCGGCCCCATGACGAATGCCGCACAATTCGGCAGTGACGTCGGCGTCTATGTCGCCGCCGCGTCCAACGACATCTTCACGAGGCTCGGCGCTACGGTGCCCGGCCGAGCGGGTCGGATACTGCCGATGCTCGGCCTCGGGCTCGGCACCGATCCGGCGAGCGCGGGTTTCGGCGCGCTCAGGATCGCCGCCGAACTCCCGGACAGCAGGCGTTTCTCCGGTGTCTGGCAACGGCATTCTGGCTATTACAAGTTCGCCGACACCCGCGCCGGAACGCCGACCGAGGCGCTGGACAACTTCGGATTGATCGGTTCCGGTCGCGGCGGCGAGGTGTCCACCGTGCCGCACCGCCCCGGGGTTGCCGATCCAGGCTGGGTGCAGCGCCGAGTGGGCACTCGATTCGATGATCCCGAGCGCGGCCGTGTGCCACGCGCCGGCGACGGCTCCACGCCGCATCGGGTTCCGGATACCGTCCCGGATCAGCGGGCCGACCGGCCGGATACCGCGAATCGTTTCGGGCCGCGGCACAATGAGTGCGCGCCGCGCGCCTTGCGCTGGATCCAGCGTTTGACCGGCAGCGCCGCGGTGCGGCTTCCAGCGGGCGATATCGGCCCGCCGGGCATGAGCGCGGACGAACTGGAGTCGCACGCCGGTGGCCGGTTGCGCGCGTATGGGGCGGACCCGCGGCTGTCCGATCCGCACGATCTGATGGCGGCCAGGCTGCGGTTGCTCGGTGACGGTGCTTCGGTGCTGGTCGTCGACCAGTACCACGGTCCAGCGGACGAACACGGTGTCGGCGCGCACGCCTATGTGCTGACCAACGACAACGGAACGATCATGGTTCACGACGACAGCGTCGGTGAGCCGCACCCGTATCCGCCCCGCACACCCACCCGCGACCTCGCTGGAACCTGGGGCATCTGCTACGACTCGGACGGCAACCCGCTGGACCCCACCGAGGGCGTGGACCCCGCACCGCGGGATGGTTCACTGCCGTGGCATCGCATCGGCGCGCCACCGGCCGAGCCCGGCTACTCGGTCGCCCCGCGCAACCCGGGAACCGGCTTGCCGGACGACGTGCAAATCACCCGGGCCGACCACGATCTCGTGCGTGCGGCCGAGGATGCCCTGCGTGATCGGCTCGGTCCCACCGCGAACGCCGATTCCCTGCTGCGCGGCCTGAGCCCCGGCGATCCGGACGGCTCCGCACGCACTCGAGCCGAAGTGAACGCCCAGTGGTGGCACGCACTGAGTTCCGACCAGCGGCGCGCCATGGTCGCGATCCACCCGGAGATCATCGGCAACGCCGATGGCATCCCCGCACGGGTGAAAGACGAGGCGAACCGGCTGTCGATCCGGCGCGATCTGGACGTGTTCGTCGAGCGGCTGGGCGCCCACTATCGGCGCCACCCCAGCCAGCTGGAACGGGTGCTCGCCGGGACCGAACTCGACGCCGCGGAACGCAGACAGCTGCGCAATCTCCTCGCCACCCAGCGGGCTCTGCTGCGGGCGGATCGGCTGGCCGGCGCCATGCATGTGGACGTGCCGGCGCCGCGGGTGCACGTCCTGTCCTACAGCGCGACGGATTTCGGCGGCAGCGGACGAGCCGTGGTCGCGTTCGGCGATGTCGACACGGCGTCATCGGTGTCCTGGCATGTATTCGGCGTGAATTCCAGCATCCGGACCATGGCGGAGCAGCTGAAGCTGGCCAGGAACGCCTACGAGATGACCGTGCGCACCGATTCGGAGGTCACCGCGGCGTCCATCGCCTGGATCGGCTACGACGCACCGGGCAATCTGGCGCAGGCCACGACCACTGTCCGCGCGGAGGAAGGCGGCGCCCGGCTGGCCCGGGACGTGGTTTCCTTCCAGGCCACGCGGGCGTACCTGGCCGCGCGTCAGGGCGGCGAGCCGGTACCGGTGAACCACCTCTTCGGCCACCGCTACGGCGCCACCACGGTCAGTGAGGCCGCGGCGGGCGCTCGGCTGGCGCGGGAGATCGGCACCGTGACGATGCTGGCCTCACCGGGAGCGGGGCGGGTGCAGAGCGCGGCGGAGTACGGCGCGGACGTCGAGGTCTACGTGGCCAGCTCGTCCCGGGACTGGGTCGCCGGAATGGGCGCCAATACGCCCGGTGCGCGGGGCAGGGTGTTGAACGTCGGTTTGGGCGTGAATCCGGCCATCGACGTCTTCGGCGCCACGCGCATGGCGGCCGAGATCCCCATCGAGGGCAACACCGGCACCAAGAAGACGGTGTTCTCCCGGATCTCCCTGAAGCTGCTCGGTTATCCGGACCCGCGGTTCGCGGCGGGAGCTCGGGTGCACAGCCAGTACTACTGGTTCACCGACGAACACACCCGCGCGCCGACCGAGGCGCTGGCCAACATCGGGCGTATCGCCGCCGGGCACGGCGATTGGGTGCGGCCGGTGCAACCGCGCGCCGCGGTGGCGGATCCGAATCTGTGGCAGCGCCGGATCGCATCCCGGTCGGCCGACCCCGAGGCGCAACGGCCGCTCCGGTTCCGCGACGGCACTCTTCCACCGCCCGAACCCGCCGATGCCACGGCCGCTGCGGATACCGACGCGCTGGTGCGGGAAGCGCTGGCACTGCGCGGCGACGGCGTGCACCCGCCGGACCTGATGCACCGGGGCTACGCCGACGACTACACGCGGGCGCGCGAGCTGGCCACCGAGAACGCGCTGTGGTGGGATGCGCTGCGCGACAGCGGCACTCCGGAGGGCGAACTGAGCCCGATGCAGCGAGCGATGGTGCTGGCGCATCCGTTCGAGGTGGGCAATGCCGACGGAATCCCCGCCCACGTCAAGGATCAGGCCAACCGGTTGCAATTGCGGCGGGACCTGGACGCACTGCTGGCCCGCAGGCCGCGCGGTGGCTCGCTGGCACGCATCTTCCGCGGTAGCGACATCACCCCGCTGGAACGCCAGCAGTTGAAGAACATCATCGCGACCCAGGAGGCGTTGAACCGCTCCACCGGCGTGCGCCCCGGAATACCGACGCCCCCAGTGCATCTGCTCGCATATGACGGGCTGGCCTTCGGTGGCGAGGGCCGCGCGGTGGTGGCGATCGGCAACGTCGACACCGCCGCGCACGTGGCTTGGCAGGTGCCGGGCGTCACCACGACCGTGGAGAAACTGACCAAGCGCTTGCAGGCGGCGCGCGATCCGTACGAGGCCATGGTGCTGGCCGACCCCACCGTCGAGGTCGCGTCCATCGCGTGGATCGGGTACGACGCGCCGAGCGGCGCGAAGATCTGGCTGGAAACCAGGACGCCCGAGTTCGCGGAAGTCGGTGGCCGCCTGCTCGCCCGCGACGTGATGGCCTATCGAGCGGCGCGAGCGGCCCGTGCCGGGCGGCCCGTCGACCAGGCAGCCGCCGATCCGGCGGCGACCGATTCCGGGCCGGTCGTCCCGCCGCCGCCGAAGATCCACCTGTTCGGCCACAGCTACGGTTCCACCACAACGGGTTACGCGGCCGCGAACGGGCGCCTGGCTCGCGACGTCGCCACGATCACGCTGGTCGGCTCGCCGGGCGCCGGGCCGGTCCAGCACGCAGCCGAGTTCGGGATCGGCGTCGAGAACGTCTACGTCGCCAAGCTCTCCTACGATCCGGTCACCGGGCTCGGTGCGCTCATACCCGGCCGCCACGGCCGCTTCCTCAACATGGGTTTGGGCATCAATCCCTCGGTCGAGGCATTCGGCGCGCGTCGCGTACCGTCGCAGTTCCCGGCGGTCGGCCCGTTCGGCCGTGTGTTCCCGGCGCACGGCTTCTACTTCGACTTCATCGACGCCGATATCGGCGAGGCCCCGGAGTCGCTGGCGTATTTCGGCCTGATCGCGACCGGACACGGCGACGAAGTGCCGCGGGCGCCGCACCGCGTCGTACCCGAGGAGCCCGGTGTCCTGCACCGCGCCGGGTGGGCGCCGAAAGACCCCGAGGGCAAGCGAACTCCGGTCCGGCAGGACCAGCTCGGGCGCAGGCCCGCCGACGGAACGCAGGAACACCGGACACCTCGAGGCCCGGAACCGGAGCGGCCCGGGCCGGATCGCACGAGCGACCAGCCGGGCGAGGTACGGGATCCGGCCTCGCCGCGTCGAGTGCCCGAGGATCGGACCAGGCCGGAGATCCAGGGCCACCGCGGTGGTCGCGGATTGTGGTCGGAGAACACCCTCTCCGGCTTCGCGCAAGCGATGGATCTCGGCGTCGACGTGATCGAACTCGATGTCGGGCTCACCAGGGACGGCGTGCCGGTCATCGCGCATGAGCAGAAGATCGACGGCCACACCGTGCGAGACACCGGCCCGGTCCGGCCGAACGATCCGCAATTCCCCTACGTGGGGAAGCCGATTCGCGAGCTGACGGCCGAACAGATCCGCACACTCGACACCGCGGTGGTGAACAAGTCGTTCGCCGCAACCCAGCAGGCCGCGCCGCGCGGCAGCGGGGTGCCCACCCTGGCCGAAGCCGCGGCGCTGGCCTCCGGCCGCGGCGTGACGCTGGCGGTGGAGATCAAGACCGATCCCTCCTGGAGCGACGCGGAAGTCCGTGCCGTGGTCGCGGCGACGGTCGAGTGCCTGCGTGGCTACGACGTGCGATATCGGGTGCTCGGCTTCGACTGGCGGGTGCTGACGCACGCCGCTGAGCTGGCGCCGGACGTCGACCGCGTCGCGCTGGTGAGTTCGCGCACCGCCACCGGAGCGTGGCTGGGCGTCGACCCCGGCGCCTCCGGGGCGGGCCGGGTCCGCGGCATGGCGGCGCAGGTCGTCGGTCCGCGCCGTTCGCCGGGCGGTGACATCCCCGCCGCCGCGCGGCAAGCGGGCGCGACGATGCTCTCGCCGGAGCGCGCCATGCTGACCGACGAGTTCTTGCAGCAGGCCGCCGACGTCGGCATGCCTGTGGTGCCCTACACGGTCAACGATCCGGACGAAATGCGCCGCCTGATCGAGGACGGCGTCGCGGGCATCGTCACCGATTACCCGGACCTGCTGCGCGCGATCCTGGTCGAGCAGGGCTTCGAGGTTCCGGAATCGGTGCAGCCGAGGGGCGATTACGGTCCGGAGGATCCGCCGCCCGCGCCCGGTCCCGACAACCGCGGACCGGATCGAGGCCCGAACGATCGCGGTCCTCGTGCCGGCGGACCCGATGCCCGGCGGCCGGGCGACGCCGATACCGCACGGAGGGACGGCACGGGCGATCCGGACGTCTCACCCGCCGGACGTGCGGACGACCAGGCCGATCAAGGCCGGTCGGGTGACGACCGACCCGCTGCGAGGGCAGTAGTCGCCGACAGCGGACGCACCGACGTCGAGTCCGGTAGCACGCCAACCGCGCGTGGCGTGGAAGGTAGTGGACGCGGGCCGAACGACCCCGGGGACCCCCAACCGGCGGCTTCCGACCCGGATGAGCCGGGGCGCGGCGATAGTGACCGAGGAGGCGCGGATGCGCACCCGCGCCACCTCGGTCCCGCCCTGCCGATGGATCCCGGACTCACCGGCGAGCAGCAGCGGATTGCCGACGCGGCGCTGCGGGACGGCGGCTTCGACGGGCCGGACGTGTTGCAGCGCAGCGGAACCCGCCGCATCGTCGACTCCGCGCGGCGGCGGGCGACAGAGAATGCCGACTGGTGGCATGCGTTGGCCGATCCGGCTCGCCCCGGCGAGCTGAGCGCGACACAGCAGGCTCTGCTACGGGTCTACCCGCATCAGATCGGCAATGCCGACGGCTTGCCCGCGCAGGTCCGCAACGACGCGAACCGGCTCGCGATCACTCGCGACCTGGAGACGTTCCTCGCGCGACGGCCCGAAGGACGCGGCATGTGGTGGTCGCGCGCCGTGCTGAGCGCGGCGGAGCTGAAGCAGCTGGGTAACCTGGTCCTGACCCGCAACCACCTGGCGCAGCTGGAACAGCAGGCACGTCAGGTGCCGGGCAATCCGCCCGTCCACGTGCTGTCCTACGACGCGACGGCTTTCGGCGGCGACGGCAAGGTGGTCGTCGCGCTCGGCAACGTGGACACCGCCCGAACGGTGAACTGGCATGTTCCCGGCACCAATACCACCCTGCGGTCGCTGCACTATCAGTTCACCCCGCTGCGTCATCTGTACGAAGAGACCAAGCAGGTGGCGCCCGATCTGGAATTGGCCTCCATCATCTGGATCGGATACGACGCGCCGACCGGCCCGATCAACACCGGATACGTCAGGGCTGCCTTCCGCGGCCGTGCGAAGGTGGGCGGCGACCTCCTGCTGCACGAGATCGCGGCCTTCCACGCGACCAGGGCGCACGCCGGAACCGCTGACCCGCGGCAGCTGACGAACCGGATCTTCGCGCACAGCTACGGTTCGGTCACCGCCAGCTTCGCGGGCAAACACGGCAGGCTGGCCGGACTGGTCGGCTCGATCGCGCTCTCGGGTTCCCCTGGCGCGGGCCCGGTGCGCAGCGCCGCCGCGTTCGGTATCGGTGCGCGGAATGTCTACGTCGCCGCCTCCTGGCGTGACCCGGTGACCATGTTCGGCGCCGACCAGCCGGGCGCGTGGAGCCGTTACCTCGGCACCGGGCTCGGCCTCGGCATGGATCCGTCCTCGGAAGCCTTCGGAGCGAGACGAATTCGCGCCGAATTCCCGCGGTCGGAGAACTTCGGCAATGCCGAACAGGTGCACCAGGGCTACCTGCGCCCCAGCGATCCGCGGACCGGGCGGCCCACCGAGTCGCTGGCCAACTTCGGCCGGATCGCGTCGGGGCACGGCGACACCCTGCCCCTGGTGGATCATCGCCATCCGCCGCCGGACCCCGGGTGGGCCCGGCGCCGAGTCGGTACCGCGCCGATCGATGTCGAGCGCGGCCGTTTCGACGACGGCAGCAGCGATACCAGGGCGCCGGACGTGACGACGCCGCCCGGCGTCACGCATGTGGGGGCAACCGGCCCGCGTGACTGCGCCGTTCGCTCGTTGCAGCTCGTCCAGGACCGGACCGGCAGCAGGGCGATCAATGTCGCCGCGGCCAGGGACGTCGGCATGGACGGCATGCGCTGGCAGGATCTGGAAACGCACGCGGGTGGCCGCCTGCGGGCCGAAAGCCACGCGACCATCGCGGCACGCTTGCGGCGCATGGGCAACGGCGCCACCACCCTGGTCGTCGACGAGTACCACGGTGTCGCCGAGCGCAATAACGGTGTCGGGGCGCACGCGTATGTGATGACCAACGACAACGGCACCGTCCTGGTGGGAGACCCCGCGACGAACGAGGTCCGCCGCTACCAGGACTGGACTCCGCCTCGAGGCATCGCGGGAACCTGGGGAATCCACTACGACGCCGCGGGCGCGCCACAACACCCGCATGACCTCGGCATGGACGATGGCGCCCGTCCGGCCGGTCTGATCGGTGCATCGCCGCATCTGCCGGGCGATCCCGATGCCCAGCTCGCCCGGGCGCGTGCGCAGTGGACCGCGGTGGAAGAGGCCGTTCGCGCGAAGGGGGAACCGGTCGGCTACGAGCGCATTCCGACCGGGCCGGAGAGCAACGCCGTCTACATCGTCGAATTCGCCGACGGCAGCAAGTGGGTGTACAAGCCGGCATCCGGTCAGACGTTCGGGCAGATCCAGGTGCTGCCGTCGGGCTCGGTCGTCCGCGAAGTCGCCCGCTACCGAAGGGATCTGCTGCTCGGATACGGTCATGTGCCGCCGACCATCGCGTGGACCGGGCGTTATGGCACCGGTTCGCTGCAAGAACTGGTCCGGGTGCTGCCCAGTGAACCGCTGCCGGAATACCCGCTCGCGGAGCGGCACGCGGTGGCGATCGGGGTCTACATCGACGCCGATCAAGATCACAACGACTATCTCACCGCGGCCGGTGACGCCCGCCGCCCTCGTGGATCTCTCGTGATCCACGATGGTGAGCACACCTCGCCGCTGGACACCAGTCGCATCGGCATCCGATCGAGTTTCGTGGTCGACGCGCTGCACGAGTCGCTGCACCCGGATCCGCTCGCGGCGGCGAGGGAGCTGCATCCGGACGCGCTGCGCGCCGTGCTCACCGAGTTGGGCATCGAGCCGGAAGCCGTCGACGGTGAGATCCGGCGGCTCGGGGAGATCCAGACCGACGGCGTGATCAGCGGCAGGGAATGGCCGGGGCGGATCAGGGACGTCCCCCGTATCACGCCGCCGCGGGAGCCCGAGGCCGCGCCCACTCCCCAGCCGGAGACCGCCGAGCCCGATACCCGCGTGGACACACCGAGCCTGTGGCGGCGCCTCCGCGGCCTGTTCTCCAGCGACAGCGGCCCCGCGCCGGACGCGGAAGTCGTCGACGGTACGACCGCACAGCGCGCACCCGACCCGCCGGCCGACACCACGCGCTACCGCAACGACTGTGCGCCACAGTCGCTTTCGCGTGTGGTCGACCTGACCGGCAGCACCGTCGTGCGAGTGCCGGAGGCGGCGGTCGGTCCGGAGGGAATGACGGCCGATCAGCTGGAAGATGCGTCCGGTGGACGTCTGGCAAGCTTCGGCTCGCGCGACGCGATCGCCGACCGGCTGCGCGGAATGAACGACGGCGCCACGATTCTGGTGGTCGAGGACTACCACGGCCCCGCCGACCGGCACGGCGTCGGCGCACACGCCTACGTCCTGACCAACGAGGGCGGCACCATCATGGTGTACGACTCCGCCCTCGGCTTCCCACACCCATACCAGCCGGGCCAGCCCACCCCCGACGTGCGCGCCATATCGGGAATCGTCTACATGCCCGACGGGACGCCGACCCGCTCCATCGACGAATTCGCTCCGGACGCGAACGCGCGCCCCGACACCGGGATCGGCATGTCCCCGGGAAGCGATCCATCCACCGGTGCGGAGCCCGTGCGCCTCGAAGAGACCTTCGGTACGAGTCCGGACCTCTCCGCGGACGAACGCAGGGCCGATGCCGAGACCGCGCGCAACTGGGTGGTCGAGAAGCTGCGCGAACTCGGCTGGCGCAATCCTGGGCAGCTCGACGACATGCGCGTCGTCGTCTCGGAGTTGGTCGCCAATGCGCTGGACCACGCCTCCGACCCGGTCCGGGTCGTCATCGAGGTGACCGGGGACGCGGGCGCCAGGAAGCTGCGCGTCGACGTGATCGACAGCAGCAGCGTGCAGCCCGAACTGGCGGGCTTCGATCTTCGGCCCGACGACCTGATCGAGCAGTCGGACGAGGACTTCGACCTCGACGCGCTGATCGCTGGCCTCGGCGAGCGGGGCCGCGGCCTGCCGATGGTGGCGGACATGACCCACGCCAGCGGCACCACCGAGCTCGAGGCGGGCAAATCGACCTGGTTCGTGCTGCGGGAACTGCTGGTCCGTGTCGCACCGCAGGAGGGGCTGGCCGCGGCGTTCGCGCGGTACGGCGACACCGGCGGCGGCTGGACCGGCGCCGACAGCACCTACTCGCGGCGGTTGCCGGACGGCAGGCATCTGTGGATGTTCTCCGACACGTTCCTCGGCACGGTGCATCCGGACGGGTCCCGGCCCTCGGAGGGCCCCTTCGTGAACAACACCTTCGTGGTGGACGACAACGGCGAGATGTCGACGATTCACGGTGGGACGCAGGAGGTTCCACAGGCCGTGGTGCAGGCAGGCCCGGACGGCTTCTACTGGCTCGGCGGATCGTTCGTCACCGGATCCACGCTGAACGTCATGTTCGTCGGGTTCTCCCGCACCGGTGCCGGGATGTGGGATTTCGCCTTCCGCGACAACGTGCTCGCCCGGTTCGACACCGATGATCTCCGCCTGCTCGACATCACCCCGATGCCCTCGGAAACGGGCGTGAATTGGACGGCGTGGGCCGAGTTCGACGGCACGCACACCTACATCTACGGCATGGAAGAGGACGGCGCGTCCAAATACCTGCACGTCGCCCGCGTGCGGGGCGACGATCCGCGCACGTCGTGGGAGTTCTTCGACGGCTCCGGGTGGTCGTCGAGGGAGACGGACTCCGCACGGACCATGCCGGGTGTCGCCAACGAGTACAGCGTCACCCGGTGGCGCGGCCGCTACTTGCTGATCACGCAGGACACCAGGTCCGCGTTCGGTACCGACATTCTCGCCTACGTCGCCGACGCGCCGACCGGACCGTTCACCTCGCCGACCGTGCTCTACCGGACGCCGGAGACCGGCGCCGAAGGTTCCTACGGCGACGCGAACGTGATCACCTACAACGCCCATGAGCATCCCGAACTCCGCCGCGGCGACACCTTGATCATCAGCTACAACGTCAACAGCCTCGACCCCGGCGGCGTGCTCGAAGACGTGACCAAATACCGCCCGCGATTCATCGAGGTCGAGCTGAATCCTGGTTCCGGCGGGCCGGATTCGAGTGTTGCCCCATCGACGAATCCGCCCACCAGCCCGGGCGAGCCGCACAGCGGTCGTCGCGCCGGCCCCGGCGAGCCGGAACCCGGACAGATCGGCGACGTCGAATCGGCGATGCAGCCTGCTTCGGTACGGGAGGCGTTGCCCCGGCTGTTGTCCGATGCGCAGCTGAGCCCGCCCGCGACAGCAGCACCGGCGAGTGACGCCGATGTCGAAGCGCTGATCGCCGATCGCCTGGTGGCGCTCGGCCTAGACACCGAGGCGGCGCTGCTGCTCGAGGCCAGTTTGCTGATCGAGGAGAAATATCTGAGCACCGCGGTCATCGCGGATCAGCCTCGGCCGGAGACGCTCTTCGGACTCGCGGAGTGGGCAGGTTATCTGGATGCCCGCCTGCTCGCCGGACAGTACGGCGATCGGGAGTTGACTCCTGACTTCATTGTGGCCCTGCATATGCGGCTGGCAGCGATGACGGCGCCGGAGAAAGGTGCGGAGTTCGCCCAGCCGGGTCTGCGGACCTGTGTGTTGACTGCCACTCCGGCCGAAGATCAGATAGCGGCGATCAACGAGAACCCAGCGCTTTCCTATCTGCCGCCACCCGCTGGGCCTGATGTGCACGGCGTCGTCAAGTACCCCGAGTTCGCCTCGCAAGAGGAGGTCAGGCGAGAGCTGCAGTCGTTGTGCGACTGGTACAACGCAGCAACGCGCGAATCCGGCTACGACCCCTTCGAGATCGCCGCGACCTTGCAGCACCGGCTCGTCTCCATCCACCCTCTGCACTACAACGGCCGTCTTTCGCGACTCCTGATGAACTGGTCTCTGGAGAACGACGGACAACCGCCGAGCGCTATTCGCGAGTTCGACGACGATTTCCTCACTCGGTTACCGGATTGGGTGGCGGAGGTCAGGGCGGGCAGCGTGCGATATGGCGAATGGGTGGGCAGGCTCGCCGAACTGGGGCCGGCTATCGACCCGGTGACGTTGTTCGGTCTGGAGCAACTACGGGAACGTTATCGGCAAATGGGCGGCCAGACAGCTCCTTTCGTGGTGGGGCAGCGGCACGACGGTGTCAAGTACCGGCGATTGCTGGCGGCGGTGATGTCCGGTGACGCGCTGCCGGATGTCGCCGACCCGATGCCCTCGGCTCCCGATGCCGTCACCGGCCCGCTCGAGGATCTTCGTGCGTGGGCGGCTAGTTTCGACGACCCGCAGGTTCAGCACCTCGTCGGCGAGAAGCAC
Source organism: Nocardia sp. NPDC051787 (assembly GCF_040681325.1). NCBI lineage: Bacteria > Bacillati > Actinomycetota > Actinomycetes > Mycobacteriales > Nocardiaceae > Nocardia > Nocardia sp. NPDC051787. The sequence continues at coordinate 58,557 of NZ_JBFAYO010000015.1, read as the reverse complement.
GTCGACACCGCGGCCCGCCTGGCGGCGTTCCAGCGTGGTGAACGACCTCCGGTCGATGAGATCACCGGCACCGCACGGGAACTGGGCGTGTTTCTGCGGGAAGCGGTACAGCGGCTCATGGTCAGAGCCGCCCGGCCCGGCCCGGTTCCGGACGATGCCGCAGGACTGCTCGACATGGCGCGGGCGTTGCCCGATCGCTTCCCGGAAGTAGCGGAACTGCGTGCCGCCGCGAGCACGTTGGTCTCGGTGGACAGCGCGCTCGCCCAGTTGCGCGCCGAGCCGCTCGAGCCGATCACCGGACCTGGTTCCCGTACCGGTGCCGCGGACCGCCATGGCCCGCCGGAGTCCGGCGACGCCCCGCCAGCGCGGGACGGGCACGTTCCAGCACAGCGTGGACCGGCGGTGGAGCCCGCCGAATCCGAAGTCGTGCCGCGACAGCGGAGCCAAGTCCGGAACGCCGCGCGCTTGGCGTCGGAGCGCGATGTCGACGCGGCCTTGGTCGCCGCGGTCAAGGCGGGAGACACCGAGGCGTTCGGAGCGCTGTATGAGCGGCACGTGGGCGCCGCCCGCACTGCCGCGGCGGGGGTGGTTCGCGGCCGCGAGCACGTCGATGACGTAGTGGCCGAGAGTTTCGCGAATGTCTTCGCGCTGTTGAGTCGTGACGGCCGGACCATCGAGCATTTCCGCGCGTACCTGCTGACCACGGTGCGCCATGTGGCCACGGCGTCGCGCAAGCAGGGGGACCGGCAGGTCGCTACCGACGACCTGGAGCGCTTCGCTCCCGAGGAGCCGTTCCGCGACACGGTGGTCGAGGAGCTCGACAGTTCGCTGGCGGCGCGTGCGCTCCTGTCGTTGCCCGAGCGATGGCGAATGGTGTTGCAGCGGCTTGAACTCGAGGGAATGAAGCCCCGCGAACTGGCGTCGGAGCTCGGGCTGACCCCGAACGCCACAAGCGTCCTCGCCGCCCGTGCCCGGGAGGGTCTGCGTCAGGCATACCTGCAGCTGCACCTTTCCGGTCCGGTTCGGGAGCAGTGCCGCCCGGTGGCGGAGAAACTCGGCGCCTACGTGCGTGCCGGTCTCGGCAAGCGTGAGACCACAGCCGTGCGCGAGCACCTTGTCACCTGCGCCGACTGCGGCGCCCTCCACCGGGAACTCGCGGATATCGATGCCGTGATCCGGCGTAACCGTGGCGAAGTCCCCGACGCACCGCGGCGACAGCCGCCGGGCGACGGCACGGTGCCGGCCCAGCGGCGCTCGGATCAGCCGGGTGGTGGCGCGGTCGAGTCCGATTCCGCTGGGCCGGACCGCGCGGACCGGAATCCGCCGACGACAAGCGGAAAGGAGGCTACGAGATCGGGCCGACCAGCCGAGGGGGACGACCCGCCGTCGCCCGGTCCGTCGGCGCATGACGCTCAGGGCACGTCATCCTGGACCATGACTCCGGCGGAGCTCGCGCTACTCGACATGGGTGCGGTGATCCGCGAAGAGGTTCTGGATACCGGCCACTTCCATCTGAACGAAGTGCTGGTCGTGCACTTCGAGAAGGGCACGGCGGTATATCGGCCCGCGGCGCGCGAGCCGATCCCCGGCATGGAGCTGCCCGCGGCGGGGCCGGTGGCCGGCGAGGTCGCCACCTTCCGGTTCGACCACCTCCTCGGGTTCCATCAGGTTCCGCCGACCGTCCCCTACGACGGAAGCCGTGGACCGGGATCGCTGCAATTCTTTGTCGGCGAGTTGACAGAACCACTTGCACCGCAGGGATATTCGGTCACGCAGCGGTTCATGATGGCGATCCGGGACGCCATCACGGGCGAGTGCGACCGGCAGGGCAGCGACGGCACCGCTGGTGCGATCGCCATCGCGGCCGACAACGACTTCTCGTTCCCGGAGCACGCAGGTTCGTTCGTCGTCGCCGACCCGGATCTGATTCTTACCGACCGGCCGGACACACGAACGGATCTGCCGTTCCTCGGCACCAGATTTCCTTACCTGCTGGAGTTGATGAACCAGCCGATCCCGCCGGAAATCCTGGCCAAGGTCCGCGCGGTCACGCGCGCGCGAGCGGAGGCGGTGCTCGCGGAACTCGGCCACTCGCGCAGCGCGATCGATGGCGCGCTGCACCGCCTCGCGTCGATCCAGGCCCGGGGCATGATCACCGCGGAAGTCTGGGCGTACGCCGGTCCGCCACCGCGCCGAGGCGGCGAAGGGATCGGCCGAGCCGACGACGCAGTGTCCGGTCAACTGGACGATATCGGCCCAGGACCGGCCTCGATTCCAACTGGCCGCGGCGAGCGGGATTCCGCGGCCGGCCCGGTGGACCAGCCAAGGACCGAGAACTCCGTCCCCGACTCCGGCCGGGCAGACGATCCCGCACTACCCAGTGCGGCAACCGAATCGGCCCGCGAAGTTCCGCAGCCGATCGACGACGACTTCGCCCGATGTGGCACCGCGGAGGAGGTCGGCGCGTTGCTGACCGCGAAACACGGTGTGATCGCCGTGGGATTCGACGCCCGCCACCTGCCCGACGGCCGGGTCATCGATGTGGAAGCGGCCCGCGAATTCGCCAGGGCGCTGGACGACAAGCTCACCAAGCATCCGTGGCTGGATATTCGCGAGGCGAGCATCGGGCCGACCGACCATCGGAAGAACTTCGCCGAGACCGAATACGGGGTCGAGAACGGCAAGTTCTACGCGAAGTCGATCGTCCTCAACGAGCTGTACGCCGCCGACCCCGAGCGGTCCATGCGGGAGTGGGCCGAAGACTTGGCGGGCGGACACCACGTCGGTCCCGAAAACCGGCCCTGGTACGGCAATATCGTGCACGAGATCGGCCACGCGGTGGACTACGCGGGCAGCCTGGCAGCCCGGCGCGAGGTGCCGTACGCACTGCTCGAGCGTTACCTGTTGCTGCGAAGCCAGGCAGGTGTCCAGGACGAGGCGGATCTCGACGGATACGAACACTGGGTGCGCGAGCAATTCAGCAGGTACTGCTTCGACGAGCGTGGCGATCTGAAGCCGGGCGAGGCATTGGCGGAGGCGTACGCGGCCGTCGAACACGACGACTCGGATATCACCGAGGGCGAAGAGGTGCTGTACGACCTGCTGATGCGGCATGCCGGAGCATTCTCCGGCGCACCGGCCACCATGGCCGACCTCGCTATGCCCGAGTGGGGCAGGGAAGCCGTCGGCCCTGGTGGTCCCCCCGAGGATGACCACGTACCGTCGCCGGAAGATGACCGGCACCACGGGACAGCCGGCAACCTCGGTGAGTTCCGCGGCGACGCACGCGATCCCGGCCGCGATCCCATGCGTCAGTCCGTTCTGATGCGACACGTCGAAAGCGCCCTGCGGCTGATCGCCCCGGAGGAAGTGAGCTGGTTCCGGCCGCCGCCGGTGGGTCCGGCGGGATCCATGAGCCGCGCTCGCGAAGACGGGTACTTCACGCTGCCGGGCGGCCGGCCGGTGCACCTGCGCGTCGGCGAGGTCGGCGCGGGAGCGGTCGCCGAATACCACGCGCGGCCGGACGGTTCCGCCTTCGATCTCACCGTGTCCGACCGGGCGCGTTCGCGCGACGTCGCGCGTGCGGTGGCCGCTCTGCTGGTGCAGATCCGGTTGGCCACCGATCCCACCTTCCGGCATCCCGGCGGACGTTTCGCCGAGCTCGAAGTAGTTGCCGCGCAGCTGGATCAATCGATCTTCGACCCGGCACGATCCAATCTCACACCAGACTACCGCCGGGATCTCGCCGACCTGCTCGATCATCTGGGTATCACCGCCGACCCGGTCGGCGAAGCCGCCGAGCTGCTCGCCGAACACGATCCCGAGCTGGCACGGCGAATCGGACTGGAGTACGGCGGTGTCGTGGCCAGCCGCCCGGTCTTCGGGCTCCTGCTGACCGAACCGGCCTTCGAGGACGCGGCCCTGGCGCATCTGACCCGCCTCGGCAAACTGCTGCGCGGCGAGTACGCGGCCGACGTGCTGACCATCGAGGCGTTGGCGCTGAACGGGCGGATGCACGAGGAACAGGTGCGCCGCATCTTCGACCCGATCTATTTCGATCCCAACGCCGATGCCGCGCGCGGAACCGTGCACCGGGACGACCTGATCGAGGCGCTGGTCCCGCTCAGGGCGGCGATCAATGATCCGCTGCCGCACGGCCCGCGGCGGTTGGCCGCGATCGAGGCGGCCATCGACGAACTGCGCGCGTCACCGCTGGTCACCGACGAGCTGCGCGGCGCGGTGAATTGGGCACGCATGCGCCAGGCCGCGTCCGCGTTGGTGGCGATGCCGGACTGGATCGGAGGCGTGCTGCACCGGAACACGGGACAGGTCGAGATCCGGGCGGCCCTACCGGCGCATCCGCAGGGCACATCGATGTCGCTGCTGGACTTCCTGCACACCGTGGACAGGGCGAATCGTGGTGCGGCGCAGCACGGTCTGAACGCCGAGTACGTAGTCGTGATCCACGACCAAGCCGACGGACGGTCCTCGGTGGAGGTGCTCTCCCGCCCGCGGCCGACTTACCGGCTACCCGCCGAGCGCAACGATCCGGTGCTCTTCGCGCCCCGTCCGTCGGTACCCGCGGCGCGCGCGGGCGGGCACACCGTCGACGTCGGCGTGGGACGCAGCGCGTTCGCGGTGGAGCTGACCCCGATCCAGGACACGATGGGCCGCGGCCTGATTCTGCAGACCGAATTGCCGCAGGACTTCGCCGACGCCGGACAGCGCCGCCGCAACCTCGGCGTCCTCGATCCGGGTCCGCTGCCGATGCCGGGCGCGCTCGTGTTGTTCGCCGACCTGCTCACGCACGGCGAGGTGCTGGCGGCGGGCGGCAACGGCGGTGTCGCCAGGTTCTATATCAACAACGTCAGCGCGCACTACACCGCCGCCCAGTACGACGCGCTGGCCGCGCAACTGCCGCGGACTCTGGCGCCGGGCGCGCGCATCGAAGTGCAGTGGGACATGACCTCGGAGCGCGCCGAGGGCGGCAGACCGGGCGACCGCGGACACATCCAGGGCGATCTGCTGATGGAAGCGATCGAGCGGGTGCTGCCGCCCACGGTCGGCGGCGCCTTCCGGGTCGTCGAGCACACCGTCTTCGACCCGCCGGGCAACGAGGACTACCTGTACTCGATCGACGCGGGCGCGAGCAACGTCCTCAACGCCGGGACGATGGCGCTGTACACGCCGCCGAAACCCGACCACCGCATGGTGATCGCCTACGAGCCGGACGCGGGCACGCCGGTGGCGGCGGTGCAGCGGGTCACGCCCGCCGTCGACGTCGACGCGATCCTGGCCCACGACCGCCGACCGGAGGTATTAGCCCAGCCGACCGGAGATCCGGCGACCGCGAATCTGCCGACGCTGCGTCAGCACTACATCGCGGAGGTGGGGCGCCTGCCGGCCGTGCAGGACGCGCTGCGCGAACGTGGCGCGTCCGACGAGGAGATCGCCCGGACCTTGCAGAACGCGCGCCGGGAGATCGGCGCCTTCTACAAAACCCAGGACTACGGTGAATTGGAGCACCTGAAGGATCGGATCCGGAGGCGAAACATCCGCGAGTACAAGGACCCGCTCGGCCCGACCGTCGAATATCTGCGCGAGGTCAAGGGTCTCAGCTGGGCGCAGATCATCGAGGGCGCCAAGCGGCCGGGTGGCGCCGATCTCGGACTCGACCGTGACGAATCGGGAGGCAGCGCGTGACCGCACCACGGGCTCGGCTCGATCGCGCGGCGGAGCAGCTGCGCGACTACCTGCTGTGGTTGGCCGCGCGGCTGACGCCCGGCGTGACCCCGCAGGTGTCGGTGCCGGACCATCCGGTCGCGGTGGACTGGCACGAGCCGGTCCGGTACCAGTACCGCGCCAGCGCCCGCGTGCACCCGCCCGGCGCGGCCTACGATCCGGCCGTGGTGCACCGGGCGGTGGCCGCGCTCACCGAGGCCGGGTGGTCGGTCGACGTCGAGCGCTCCGCGGACGAGCCGGGGGCGGTGCAGTCGACGGTCATCGGGAAACGCGACGAGTTCGTGGTGCGCATCCGCGTGCAGGAAGGGTACGGCGGCGTCATTTTCACCGGTGCGACACCCATTATCGCCGTACCCGAGGACGATTCGTTCGTCCCACCCGAAACGGTCGTCACGCCGGAGACCGTCGGCGCGGACGCGGTGCTGTGCTATGAGTGCGCGGGCCTGGGCTGGTGCCCCGCCTGTCAGGGACGCGGCTGGACCGCCACCGGACCTTCCGGCCGCCGGCGCTGCGGGGAATGCCTCGGCGCCAAGGTCTGTCCGGTCTGCCGCGGCGCGGGCGAACTCGTGATCGCCGAACTGACCCTGGCCGATCGAACCCATTACCCCGATCTACCGAGCACTTTCGACCGATGAGGGAACCATCGGCCTGCCGGATGGACAGTGTTGTCACTTGCCGGACATCCGTTGTTCGGATGAACCTTCGAAACTTCGTTGCGGAAGGAGACATTGCGGCGAGAGCACGGGTGGGATGATCAGATCGATGGTGTCTGTGTGGGCGCGTTCCGCCCCGGCATCATCGGCCACACGGCGCGCCGGGTATGGCCCCGCAGAAGGTAGCTTGGGGATACAGGACGTGCGACGGATAGGCAGGAGCAGGACCTGTGGGCGACGGAGTGAACCCATGGACGGGATTGCAAGGGTTGGCCCGTGACGGCAAGATCACGGTGGACCACGGTGTCGCGGAGACCGCCGCGATCAACGTCGCCGACGCGCTCACGATGGTGGGTATCGTGCACGCCGCCGTCGAGCGGGTCCTGAATTATCAGGGCTTCGGGAATCTCGGTTCCGGCGCCGCACTCGCGTCGAAGTTCTTCAAAGCCGGTCGCGATCTGGACGATCGGCTGAAGGACCACAAGAACATCCTCCGCGAGATGGGGGAGACGTTCGTCGTCGCGGGCCGGCTGTACCGGGACGGCGAGACCGACTCGGAGGCGGCGTTCACTCGGATCAAGAACGGCCGCTGGGGCAAGTGGCAGGACTTTCCGCATGTGCCGGACGCCGGTGAGACACAAAGGCCGGACTGGGCGACCGGGACCGAACTGCCCGCCATGAACGAGCGCCTTCGAAACGTCAGCTCGTCGCGGGACCGGGACACTGCTGCGGTGACACCGGAGCGGGCTCCCGAACGGCCGCGGGACAGCGCGCAGAGCGGCGAGCACTGGAACGAGAACTCGGTGCGCGTCGAGAACGCCTATGCGCTGGAGTACAACACCTACTACAGCCTCGGCCAATCCATCGGCGACCACATTTCGGAAGTGACCGACGCGGCAGGCACCTGGAAGTGGATGGCCGACCGGCTCGAAACGGTCTTCACCAACCTGAAGAATCAGCTGACCCAATTGCAGTCGAACGGTTCGTGGACCGGCGACGGCGCGGCGGGCGCGGTCTCGGCGGCAACCGCATACCAGGGCAACGTCACCGAGCTGACCGGGGATATGCGGCTGGTCAGCGACAACCTCATGTACACCTCGGGGTGGCTGTGGGGTACCAAGATCAACATGCCGCACACCCCCTGGGCGAACGTCGGGAAGCCCTACGCCAGGGATGAACTGCTGCCCAAGGCCAGGACCGCGTTCAGCACCTTCTACACGCCGGGTATCACCGCGTCCAGCAGCGCGATTCCGCTACTGCCCGCCGCGCTGACTCCCGTCACCGCTCCGCAAGGGCCCGGTCCCGGTCCTGGTACCGCCCCGGGTCCCGGTACCGCCCCAGGCCCTGGTATCGCCCCCGGCCCCGGGATCAACGGCCCCGGCCCCGGAACATCCCAGACGAAAGCACAAGCGGACGCGCAACGCCGCGCCGAAGCCGCCGCACGCCGGCAGCAGCAGGAGGCGCTGCAGTTCCAGCGAGAGCAGCAGGCCGAGGCGCGCCGGCAGCAGCAGGAAGCCGCGCAGTTCCAGCGAGAGCAGCAGGCTGCGGCGCGCCAGCAGCAGGCCCAACAGGCCGCTCAGCAGGCCGCCCAGCAGGGGCAGCAGGCGGTGCAGCAGGCGATGGCCGCCGGACAGCAGGGCCTCCAGCAGGCGATGCAGGCTGCCCAGCAGGCCGCGCAACAGGCAATGCAGGACCGTCAGCGGGCGGGCTTGCCCGGGGTACCGTCGATACCCGGCACCGAGATCGACCCCAAGACGGGGTTGCCGAAAGGCGCCGGTGGACCCGGCCCCGGTGCGGCGGGTCCTGGCGCGCCGGCCGGCAAGGACCTCACGCAGGCCGCCAAACTGTTTCCGCGTGCGAGCACGGCCACCACGACGGCGGCCGGTACCGCGGTCGGCCGCGGTGCGGGTATGGCGCCGATGGCGGGCATGCCCGGTTCGCCCGGAGCGGCGGGAGCCGCGGGCCGGAGCGCGGGAGATGGTCAGGCGCACAAGCGACCGACATTCCTCGATTCCACCGAGCACCTGGAAGAAGCGCTCGGCGATGCACCGCGGGTCGTCAAGCCGGTCGTGGAGAAATGAAGCGAACCTGGAAGTTCAGCGACATCGAGTTCTTCGTGCTCTGGGAGAGCCACGCCAAGGACGCGCTGCCGTCACCACTGGTCTTCACCAGTCGCACCCCGCTGCTGGACGACTTCGAGCTGGAAAAGAGCAGCACCCGGGATGCGCTGCGGAACAAGGTGGACCGCTCCTTCGGCGAGGTGCTGGAGACGCTCGCCGCGCCGGACATCCGGATCACGGTGGACGGCTGGGACGGTACGGACGGTGACGACCCGAAGAAGTGCGTCCGTTTGCTCGCGGCACGGCGCGGCGACGCCGGGTACGTCGTCAAGCAGCTGCCCGGGGAAACCATCTGGCACAGTGGCGGGTTCGAAGTGACCGAGTGCGCCGCGGTGGGACTGGCCGACGCGGTGGTCGCGCAGATGCCGGAAGCCGCAGCGGGCAAGCTGGCGGAGGTGGTGCTCGCCACGGACAGCGGGTCCGACATGGATTACGCGTTCGGCGAGTCCGCGGTGGAGGACTCGTTCGATGACACCGTCGCCTACCGCTCGGATAAGTTCCTGAAGACCGAGGCCACCACGATCGGGACCATCGCGGTGGTCCAAGGCAGCTCGGTGTTCGGGCCGCGTGGCGTCACGCGCCGCGAGATCCTATGGCGCGACGTGGTGGACGACGGTCGCTACGCGAGCACCCCGAGCCTTCCATCCGTCGCGGTCGGGGCCGACGCCGCTCGATTGACGGCGATGATCAACACCGAAGTCGCCACGGTGGTGCGGGCGATCAAAGATGAACGCCGGTAGGCCGAGCCGACCGGCACCGCAATTGGTGTCGAAACTCGTTGTGGACCAATGAGCGCGTCCTGGCGATTCACACCGATCTCGCGTTCGTCGTCCTCTGCGAAGAATTGCAGAAAGATGATCTTCCCGTTCCGATCGCCTTCACTGTGCGTTCACCGGCTCTGGGCTACCCCTCCAATCGTGGCAGGCAATGACGCCGAGCGGCAGGGCGCCATGATCAATTCCGAAATCGCCGAGATCGTTTGCGTCGGCAAAGAGGAACGGGTGTAGCCGGGCCCAGAGAAATATGGGTGCTACTTGTCGGTAGCGGGTCGTACACTTTCAGGTACGACGAGCGGATGAGGGATGCCATGTGGAAAGCAGCGTCCAAGAGTGGCTCGATCTCGGTTGAGACCACCGAACAGGGACTGCCGGTCCGTATCACGATCGAGCCCGGGGAGTTACGGCGCGATCCGGGTGAGTTGGCGGGGGAGATTCTCAGATTGTGCAAACAATCGGCGAATCGCGCCGGGCTTGCTCGCAGGGCGGAATTGGAGGCGGCCGGGCTCACCAGCGATGTCTTGGCATTGACCGGCTTGCCCAAGCCGGAAGATGTTGCGCGGCAAGAGCTGGCGGAAGAGGCGGAGTACGAGGTCGAGCCGCAGAGCTGGCTCAGATCGGTATGAGTGAGGCGGTGGGTATGAACGAGGCGATGGACGCGCTGGAGGCGCGAGTTAACCGTCAGCTCAACCGAATGCGCGATCTGGCCGACCAGATGGCCGCGGTCCGCGTGCGCGAGACCTCGCCCGACGGCGCCGTCACCGCGGTGGTCGACGGCAACGGCGCACTCGTGGATCTCGAACTCTCCGGCGCGATCACGAAACTGTCGCCCGCCGAGTTCGAGCGAATCGTGGTGAACACGGCGGCTTCCGCGGCCCGCCGTGCCTTCGGCGAACGCGGCTCGCTGGTGAACAGCTTCAACGAAGAAGCCGCCGAGTACGCGTAGGAATTCGGTGCCTGAAATGTCATGGAAGTGTCTACCGGTGTTTACGGAATATTCCCGGACCGACTGGTGGGATGATCCGGTACATTTGAAAATAACGGACCAATCATGTTCCGGCAGCGGAGGTTCCCGATGAACGAGATCGTTGTAGTTTCTGACGCCATCCGCAGGTACGGAGACGCCTCGGCTGCCATGGCCGTCGATGTAGCGGTCGCGGGGGCGGCCAACCAGGCGGCAACAATCGCCGCGGCCATTCCGGTTTTCGGCCTGATCGGGCAGGATTTCCTGGCCGCCTTCGCCGTTGCGCAGGCCACCAACCTCACGTCGGTCGCCGAGCTGGCGCATGTGCACGGCATGACCGCTGTCGCCGCACACGAGAGCGCCGCGACCTACGACCTCACCGACGACGCTTCGGCCAGCGACTTCGGGTCGATCAGCACATCGATATGAGCGCGCCGCTCGACCAGTCCGTCCTGGATCTGCTCCGCCGGAGTGCGGGGGGGCCCATGCTCGACCGGCCGGTCAACGATGTGCTGAAAGACATGGGTTTGCCGCCGCTTCCGGAGATTTCGGGTTTGCCACCGCTGCCGGAGTTTCCGCCGCTTCCGGTGATCGACCTTTCCCTGTTGGCCAAGCCCCTCACCGATCTGGCGAGCAGCTTCGGGACCGGGCAGTTGCCCGCCGCACCGCAGCTCGACCCGGCGCAGGTGTTGTCCCAGGTCTCCACCGTGGTGCAGACCGCGATGACGCTCGGCACATCGGCGTTGCAGGTGGTGATGCAGCTGTGGCAAGGCATGGGCGCGTCCTCGGCGGCCCAGAAGGCCGGGCAGGCGGCGTCCGACGGTACCGCGGTCGCGGGCCAGAGCGCGGCCACCTCCGCCGGTGTCTCGGCGGCCGCGGGTTCGGTGTTCCAGGGCGCGAGCCTGATGGCGGCGATCATCGCGAAGTTCATGACCTCGCTCGCCGCGTCGGCGCCGTTCCTCGGCACGCCGGGCGGCCAGCTGTTCGTGGTCGCGCTGACCACCGAAACACTCGCCGAGGCGACGGCCGTGGTCGCCAAGACCCGCGGCGAACTCACGGTGCACAGCGCGGAGATGACGAAGACCGGACAGAAGGTGCCGGTCACGAACGCGCCCAAGAACGTCGACCCGATGCAGTCGGTGTCGCAGCTCATGCAGCTGCTCGGCCCGCTGACGCAGATGGCGACCACCGGCGCGCAGGCGCTGCAAGCCGCGCAAACCGCGTTGAACGTGCCGAAGTCGATCTCGGACGCCGAAAAGGACCGGGAGCGACTGAAGGAGGGCGAGCACCCGGACGGTTTGGAAGGTGCCGGTGCGGGTCCTCTCGGGACAGGTGTCGATGGCGTCGGCGGCGCGGCCGGAACTCCCGCGCGGCAATTGACTCCGTGGGCGGGCGCCCGCGGGGCTGGAGCGCTCGGTGCCGCCGGCGCGAGTGTGCCTGCTGCCGAGGCCGCTTCCACCACATCCGCCGCCGCGGCGCGTGGCATGACTTCCGGCCCGGGGATGGTGCCGATGGGGGGCGCGGCAGGTGCCGCGGGCATGGCGCGCTCCGGCGAGCAAAGCACCGACGGCGTGCGTGGACTGCTGGTCACCGAACAGCACGGCAACGAAGTCGTGGGGGAAATCGAGGGCGCCTCGCTGCCGGTGGTCGGCGCGGCCGAACGGGTCTCCGAACCACTGGACTCCGAGCCGCCGGACAAGTCGCTCACCCTCTGACAGGAGGACGTCATGGAATTCGATCCCACCGAGGCCCGCAAGTCCGCCGCGGACCTGGATGCTCTCGCCGCGCGTCTGGAAGCCGATCTGCGGCAGAGCATGCCCACGCTGGCCGTCGAGCCCGCGGGTTCGGACGAAGTGTCCGGTCGCGCGGCGGAGACGTTGCGCGGTGTCGCGTCCTCCTATGACGAGGCCGCGTCCGCCGGAGTGCTGGAAATCCGAAAACTGGCCGCGGCGTTGCGTTCCCACACCGATCTACTGGTGCGGATGGACGACGACAATGCCGCAGGCTTCGGAGCGAACTGACACGGAGCGCGCATGGTCGAACCACCGGTAATCGGATTCACCGGTGTGGTCTGGCAGGCCAGGCCAACCGAACAATTGGCACGGGATCTGACCACGGGGCCCGGTGCCGCGCCGATGGCCGACGCGGGCACGGCATGGGCAAAGCTCGCCGCGAGTTTCGGCGCCGCCGTCGTGGAATACGACCAAATCGTGGCGAAGATCCGCGAGTCGTGGCGATCCGGCGAGAGCGAGGCCGTGCTCGAGCGCATCACCAAGCTGCGTGACTGGCTGATCGACGCCGCCGCGGTGGCCGGCCAGAATGCCGCGAAGGCGGGTGCGCAGGCGGTCGCCCACGAAGTGGCGCGTCTGGCCATGCCGCACGTCGCCGAGATCGCGGCGCTGGAAGCGGCGAAGCGGGGGATCGAGCAGGCCGGTGCCGCCTTGGGCGCGGCGCTGGTCGCGGCCGCGGCGCAGGTCGATTCGGAACAGGACCTGGCCAAGGCGAACGCCGCACGCGTGATGCAGAGCTACGAGGCGGCCACCGCGCCGCTGGCCATGCCGTGGCAACAGCAGCACCCGCCGGTGATCGCGAGCGGCGCGGCGTTGGAAGCCGAGGCGGGCGCGAACCAGACCACCACGGCGGCAGCGGCCGCCGCGAGCGTCCCGCGCATCGGCGGCATGCCGAACCTGGGCGCGCTGTCGATGCTGCGTGCGAAGACCGCCTACCACGCGCAGACGGTGTCGCAATCGGTGGCCGCGCCGGAAGTCGTTCCGGTGGAGCCGGCTCCGGTCGTCACCGACAACGCGGCGAGCAGGATGGTGCCCGGCGCGATGGCTCCCGGTATGGCCGCGGGCGACGCCGAGCGCGCTGTCCGTGCCGGAGGCTCCGCGGCACCGCGTCCCGGCGAGGGCCTGCAGATCGACGCGGGTGTCGAAGCGGCGCCGCCGGTGCTCGGCGCAGCCCCCGAGCAGGCCGCGCGGCCGGACTCGGCGCCGACCGAGGCGGCGTCGTGATCGAGCGCGGCGGGGAAGCCATCGGGCACAGCACCAACGGACGCGGCGCAGCGGAGTGCCAGCGAGGCAGCGTCGTAGTCGAGCGCAGCGGGGGAGCCATCGAGCACAGCACCAACGGGCGCGGCGCGGCCGAGTGCCAGCGAGGCGTTGCGCCCGCGCCGCGGGGGAGGAGGCCGGCGTGCCGACGATGACCAACGACGGACTGCTCGCGGCGTCCGGCCTGATCGGTGTGCAGACGCTGCCGCTGGTGCTCGGCGTCGGCCCGCGGCAGGATTCGGCCGAGGCATGGCAGGAAGCGCAGCGGCAGGCCCTGACCGGCTTGCGCGCGTCCGGGCTCGTCGACGGCTACGACGAACTCGACGCCGAACTCGCCACCGCGCTGCACACCTTGGCCCAGCCCGATCGTGAGCTGGTCGCCCGCATCTACACCGAAACCGGACCCGTGCGCGTCTGTTTGGCTCGCCGGGGGAGTGCGCACGCGGTGGCCGTCCGGACCGGTGACGCCTTCGACGTGTGGACCGCCTGGGCGGACAACGACGGCGCGGCGCTCGCGCGCCCGGTGCTCGCCGCGCTGGGCGCCTGCCCGCCCGCCGAGATCGCCGGATTCAGCGCACCGTCGGAGGAATTGCGCGAACGTCTCGACGGCGCAGCCTCATCGAGCGATTTCACGCAGGCGGTGTACGCGCTCGGCGTACTCGACCAGCGCGACGCGATCGAATTCGGTCTCGCCATGTCCAGCTGCCATGCGCACGCCGAAATCGTCGCTTACGCCCACGAGGACGGGGCGACCCTCCGATCGTCCGGGGCGGTAGCCGTGTACGACACCGCGCGGGGTCGTATCGCGGCCAGCCCCGGCGCCGCCGCGGACCTTCGGGTCTGGTCCACCTTCACCCCGGGCTCCGATCACCGGATCGCGCAGGCGATTTCGGCCCTGATCGAATCCCTGCCCGGAGGAAGGTGGATGCCCTAGCTCGCGCGTCGTCGAGAGCTGCGTGCGAAAACCCGGGAAACCTGAACCGCCAACACGAGTAATGACAGACGAGGAAAGGTCAGAAAATGTCCAAGGTAAGTCTCGACGATGCCGCGGCCGCCCAGGTCGTGAACGATTTCATGACGGCTGTCGGTCAGATCAAGACGACGATCAGCAACATCGGCAGCGACATCGAGGCCGCCAAGCCGGGCTGGCAGGGCGATGCCAACGATGCGTGCGGCCGGGCCGCTCAGGCATGGCAGGACGAAGGCGCCCGCCTGAACAGCAAGCTGGACGACATGACCTCGAAGATCTTCGAGGGCAGCCAGACGAAGAACAACGTCGACGCCGAGAACGTCGACTCGTTCACCAACCTGGTCTGAGCGCGGCGCCGACCCATCTCCTACGAAAGGATCCGACATGCTCTACGACCCCAAGTACCTGGTGCCGCTGATGGATCAGCTGGACGGACACTACCGCAACCTGCAGACCCAGATCTCCAATCTGGAGGAGGCGGCCGCGAAGCTGATCAACGTGGCGTGGGAGGACAACCAGTCTGCCGAGGGTTTCCGCACCGCCCACACCGCGTGGACCAACGAGTTCAGCGACACCGCCGACATTCTGGAGCGGCTGCGCGACGCGGTCGACCGCGCGCTCGGCAACGCGCAGCACGCCGACATGAAGGTGTACAACAGCTTCGCCGGCTGAGCGGCACCGCTGACCGCGAACGGCCCGTTCTCGATAAGGGCGAACGGGCCGTTCGACGGATCAGTGTGTGTCTGAGAACTCTGGTCGGTGTCCTGTGACAGACTGCCCTCTGTGCCTGGAGATGCCGAAAGGGTTTCCAGACACGCTCACTGGACAGAACCGCCATCGGTTCCTCGCCGGACTTCGCCAGTCCATGTTCCCCGCGCATGCGGGAATGATCCCGCGATCGGCGTGCCGAGGTAGTTCATCTCTGCCGGGGTGGCCACCATGTAGACGGTAGTGGTTCCGGTCGCGGTTCGTACGGTGACCAGGTTCGCCGTTTCGGCGTCTTCGATCAGCGTGACGTCGGCGTCGAAGGATTCGGCGCCGGTCGCGTCCGACCGCAGCACGATGACCGTCGCGTCGGAATGATGCGTGGACGGCGGAATGCCGTCGTAGACGAACACCGTCGCCGACCGATGCGAGCTCGCCTGCTGCGAGCCGGCCGACCAAGACGCCAGCGACAGCGAGTGCGGCGCGTCGACATATGCCACCATCGAACGCCACGCGTCGTGCCGGTTGGTGTGCACGACCACGGTGGCGCCCAACGCGATTGCCCGCAGGATCACCTGTTTGGCGATGAGCAATGCGCCGATGATCTCGACCCGGCGCACGTACTGCCCGACCAGCGGCAGTGCCACACCCTGGCCGGAGGAGTCGGCGCCGATCACCTGGCCGCAGCCGGTGATCGGGGTGAACAGGTCGGCCAGGGATTCCGGCGTGCCCAAGTAGCTGTCGATCGGCAGCTGCGGACCCTGGGTGTCGACCGGCAGGTATTGCAGCAGCGCGCGACGGTGCTTGCCGGACATGGGCAGCAGGCCGGGGATGTTCACCTCGAGCGGCCGGTCGCGCGAATCGAATCGAACGGTGGCGGTCACCGCGATGGTGGCAGGCCCGGCGTCGCCAGGCCGCGTGGTTGCCCCGGCCGCCTGCCGTAGGCGCAAAGTCACGGTGGTCGCCAGGCTCGGTGTCGCCCAGACCTCGGCGAGGCCGCGGGGACCGAGGGCCTCCGGCGCCATCCGGTAGACGGCCGAATGGATGCCGTCGTGTTCGACGCTGTGCTGGGTCTCGGCGAGCTGGTCGATGGCGGCGCCGCGAGTCAATTCGTGCACCGCCGAGGTGATTTCGGCGGCCGACAACACCGACACGGTGAGGTCATGGGCGGCGAGGCGGTTGGCCACCCGGCGGGTGGCGACGATCGCCGACCGCAGCGTTCCGGTGGAGCCGCCGCCACGCCGGTCCACCGCGGGCGCGTTGGCCAGCGGATCCAGGCGCAGCACCACCCACACCGTGCGGTGCGCGACCGCGGGCAGCGGCCCGAGGATCTGCTCGTAGAGCCGGGCCACCTGGCCCGCGTCGGAGGTGCGCGAGCCGGTGCTGATCACGTCGATCGAGGCCAGCCCGATATCGAATTGGTGCAGGCAGCGGGCGATTTCGGGGAGCGGAACCATTTCCCCGGTGTTCAGCCCGCTCGGACTGAGCAGGGTGACGCCGCGCGGCTGCGCATCGATCCGCAGCACGGTGATCAGCCGGGTGCCGTCCCAGCGCATGCCGTAGCTGCCGCCGTCGGGCAGCGGCACGTCGAACGGCGCATGGTTGACCGCGGTCGAACGGTGGCGAAACGCATGCCACCGGAAAGTGAATTCTTCGGCGAGAAAGGCGGCCAGGCAATTTCCGTGCCGATGGACCAGCCCGAGCAGCACGATCAGCGCGCCGCCCGCCACCGCGGCATAGGTCGGCGCGTCGAACGCCACCGCGACGAGCGCAACCGCGATGGCCAGCAGCAATACCGGGAGTACCAGGCGAAGCGGAAGCGTGCGGAACAACCAGAATTGTCGTGAGTGCAGCGGCGGAGCCGAAACCCGTGTGGCCCGGTCGGCCGTCGTTGACGCCATGGGCTCATCATGGACCGAACTTCCACGGCTTCGCTACTGTAGAGCCGCGCGACCATGTCGCACCCCGATCCACCCGCGTCCTGTTCGGAGGATTCGTGCCGGCCCAGTTGACCACGCGCGCTCAAGTCAACGGCTACCGATTCCTGCTACGCCGTTACGAGCACGCGCTCGTGCGCCGGGACGTACGGATGTTGCACGACCCGATGCGCTCACAGTCCCGCTCCCTGGTCGTCGGTGCGGTACTCGGCCTGCTGGTGGTGGCCGGCGCCGCGATTCTGGCGTTCCTGCGGCCGCAGGGCTCGATCGCCGACGCGAAGATCGTGATGGCCAAGGAGAGTGGCGCGCTCTACGCCGTCGTCGGCGACACCTTGCATCCGGTGCTGAATCTGGCCTCGGCCCGGCTGATCACCCAGAGCAACGAGTCGCCCACCTCTGTCAAGGAATCCAAGCTCGCCGCCCTGCCACGCGGCGCGCTGCTCGGCATCCCCGGCGCACCCGCGTCGCTCCCGGGTTCCTCGGCGGGAAAGCGGTCGATCTGGACCCTGTGCGATGCGGTGCGACTGTCCCCCGCCGGCAGTGCGGCTCGCTCACCAGGGGTGAACACCACGGTGATCGCGGGCGGTCTGGAGACCGACGCGGACGGCGTCGCCCAGCCGCTCGGCGCCGACGCGGCGCTGCTGGCGGTCCGCGAGGGCAAGACATTCCTGCTGTTCGACGGCAAGCGCGCGGAGGTCGATCCGAAGGACTCCGTGATGGCCCAGTCGCTGAACCTGCGCGCCCATCAGCCGCGGCCGATCAGCACCGGGCTGTTGAACGCCGCGACCCAGGTCGCCGCCTTGGCGCCCCCGCAGATCGAGCGCGTCGGCGAGCCGGGACCCGGCAAGCTGTCCGGCGTGCCGGTCGGCGGCGTGGTGCGGGTGCGCGGCGTGGTCGCCGACGACCTCTACGTGGTACTCGCCGATGGCGTGCAGCGGGTGTCATCGTTCGCCGCGCAGGTCATCCGGAACGCGAATTCCCAAGGCATGAGTGAGATCACCACGGTGCCGCCGGACCGGATCACCGGCGTCCCGGTGCTCGAGCGGCTCCCGCTCGACCACTTCCCGCGCGAGACACCGAAGATCCTGGCGGCTGAGGACGCACCGGTGGGCTGCACGTCCTGGTCCAGGGGCGCCGATGATCCGGCGGCGACGGTGACCATCCTGGCCGGTCGCAAATTGCCGCTGTCCTCCTCGGCCACTCCGGTCGAGCTGGCCACCGCCGACGGTACGGGCGAGCGCGTGGACGCGGCCTACATTCCGCCGGGCACGGGCGAATTCGTCCAGGCAACCGGGATCGATCCGGACAGCGCTCGGCGCGGCACGCTGTTCTACGTGGGCGACAACGGCATTCGCTACGGCGTCCCGGACGCCGAGACGGCGGCGGTACTCGGCCTGGAATCGAAGCCACGACTGGCTCCGTGGCCGATCGTCGGCCAATTGGTGCCCGGGCCCACACTCACGCCGCGGGACGCGCTCGTCAGTCACGACACACTGCCGTCCGGTCGTTAGTCCGCACCAACCTCGCCGCGAACACGCAGTGCCGCAGGCACTGCAGATCAGACACAGCTAACGAGTGAGCGTGGCAAGGACATTCGTGAGGGCATTGCGCATGTCTTCGGCCTCGATGCGCATGAGCACCTCCTCGTCCAGGTTGGCCAGATCGAGGTTTTCGTCATTGGCCAGCCGGAATTCGCGTTCCTCTTCGGCCGCCTCGATCACGTTCCTGATGAAGCGGCCGTTGCCGGCGAGGTCGATGCCGCGGCGCGGCTGACCGCTCTGGTCGGTGCTGTCCTTCTCGTACAGTTCGGCGCAGGCGGCGACGAGCAGCGTCAGCGCCTCCTCGGAGACCTCCGAATCCCGCTTCCGCGCGATGAACTGGCCGATTTCGCCGAGCTCGGCCGGAGTGTAGGAGTCGAACTTCACCCGCTTGGCGAAGCGGGAGGCCAAGCCGTCGTTGGCGGTGAGCAGACGATCGATCTCGCCGTCGTAACCCGCGATGATCACCACGAGCCGATCGCGATCGTCTTCCATCCTGGCCAGCAGCGTGTCCACCGCTTCGCGGCCGAACGCGTCGCCGCCCTGCAGCCCGGTCTGGATGAGCGTGTACGCCTCGTCGATGAACAGCACGCCGTCCATGGCGCTGTCGATCAGTTTGGAGGTCTTGATCGCGGTGCTGCCCAGGTGCTGTCCGACGAAATCGGCGCGCTTGGCCTCGACGAGATTGTCGGTCTTCAGCAATCCGAGCCCGCAATAGATTTTGGCGACCACCCTGGCGATGGTGGTCTTGCCGGTGCCCGGCGGCCCGGTGAAGGCCAAGTGCTGGCCGCGCGGCACGCTGGCCATACCCTTCTGGGCGCGGATCTTGGCCAGTTGTGCGGTGGCTTGCAGCTTGGCCACCTGGGTCTTCACCGCGGCCAAGCCGATCTGCGCGTCGAGTTCGGCGCGCGCGGTCTCGAGGATATGCTTGGCCTTGTCGTCGCGTTCCTCGCGTCCGATCTGCTCCGCCGAGGGCGCGGAGGCCGGATCCCAGCGGTTGGTGCGCGCGTCGATCTGTTCTTTTGTGGTCACGGTGATGCGGTACTTGCGGTCCCGCATGGCCTGGGTGTTGGCCTCGAAATCGGGCGCCTCGGAGAACACCTTCTCGAACAGCGCCTGCGCTTCGACTTCGTTGCCGGTTTCCCGCAGGCACAGTCCGCGGCAGAACCGGGCGGTGGTCGCCGCGGCCGGAATCGGTCCCTGCTCGGCCTGTTCCATCCGGCGGATCGCCTCGCCGAACAGCCCGAGCTGGGCGCAGGCGGTGCCGACCATGACGTGCGCGGCGGCGGCCATGTACGGGTCTTCCCACTCCGCGGACCCGGCCAGCACGGTCATCACGTCGGGCCAGCGCTGGGTCTGATAGTGCAGCACCGCACGCACATAGGCGCAGATGCGGTCGTCGATCTCCTTGTCGGGCTGGGAGAGCTGGGTTTTGCGATACGCGGCCAGTTCGTCGAGCACCCGTTCGGCCTCGTCGTAATCGGCGTCGGCGATCAGCTGCGCGGCCTGGGCGAGCCAGATCTCGGTGTAGCTGGCCAGCGGATAGTCGATGTACTGGCCGACCACGAATCGGCCCGCGAGTTCCCGCGGCCGCAGACCCAGCCTGCGCTGCTCCCGGAAAAGCGTGGTCGAGCTGGTCTTGTAGAGATTGAACAGAACTTCGCGGGTCATCTCACCGGCGGCGGCGCGGCCGAGCCACGCGTCGCACATACCGGGATCCCACTCGGTCGCCCTGGTGAACGCAAGCTTCGCGTAGTCGAGATCCCGTGCGGATTCCTGCCCGTCGATACTGAGGCCCAATGACAAGACGCCGGCGTCGAAGGCGCGTTGTGCTTGGCGGTTGCCGGTCATGCGGGTAACCCCCCAAAGCTTACGGTATTTGCGAGTTCTCGGTCAGCATACCGGGAGACAGCGGTATAGATTGAGTGCGTTGCCAAGCAAGACAGAGTCGACATAGGGAGTCTGCAAACTCGTGACCGAGTCGTCGACCAGCGGCTTGGGAGCCGCTGATCCGGAGCTGTGCCGAGTCTCGGTGATCGGCGGCAACACCCAGCTCGATCTGGGTCTGCCCGCGACGATTCCGATCGCCGCGTTCATCACCGACATCGTGGAACTGATCGAGTCCCGTACTCCCGACCTCGCCGAGCACGACGAAGGCGCCCCGCTGCGCACCGAGCATTGGACCCTGGCCAGGATCGGGCGGGACCCGATTCCGCCCAACCAGACGCTGACCGACGCCGAGGTGTTCGACGGCGAGCTGCTGGTCTTGCGGTCGGTGACGGCGAAGGAATCGCCCGCCCTGTTCGACGACGTGATCGACGCGGTGTCGCGGTTGACGGCCGAGTCGTTCCACAGCTGGTCACCGGTCGCGGCCCGATGGATGGGCCTGATCACAGCGCTGGTCGGCGTGCTCGCCGCGCTCGGTCTGCTGGCCGTGGCCAAGACCGACGGCGCGAGCATCGCGATCGGCTTCCTGCCCGCGGGCGCCGGGCTGGCCGCAGTGGCCGCCGCGGTGATCGGCGTGCGGAAATACCAGGCCACGCTGGCCGCGACGCTGCTGTCGCTGTACGCGATAGCGCTGGTCTTCGCGGCCGCCGCGTTTTTCGTCCCCAACGCGCTCGGCAGTCCGCATCTGCTGCTCGCCTCGGTCACGGCGCTGGTCGTGGCCGTGGTCGCCTACAGCGTCACGGGAGTCGGCGCGTTGCTGTGTGCGGCGGCGCTCACCACGGCCGCGTTCACGGGTTGCTCCGCGCTGGTGCGGATGGTGTGGGAAGTCGGAACGCCCAAGATCGCGGCGGGTGTGCTGGTCGTCGCGCTGATCATGATCACGATGGCGCCGCGGCTCGCGGTCGCGGCCGCGCGCCTGCCCGTCCCGCCCGTGCCCACCGCGGGCGGCGCGATCGACCCGGCCGATCACGAACCGCGCCCCACCATCGAGGACATCGGCGCGATCGGGGCCACCGCGCTGCCATCGGCGGCGGGTCTCGAACTGCGCGCGAAAGCCGCCAACCAGTACCAATCGGGCATCCTGCTGGGCAGCACACTCGCCGCCACGGTCGGCGCGGTGCTCGCCGCCGATCCGCTGGGCGCGGCGCGTTGGCAGGGCATCGCACTGGGCGTGGTCGTCGGGCTGATCCTGTCCTTGCGCGGACGGGCATTCGCGGACCTGGTCCAGGCGGGCACGCTGATCGCTGGTGGGGCGGCCACACTGGTCGCGGTCGGTGTCGCCGTCGCGGTCGGGCATCCGTCGTGGCTGGTGCCGATAGCGGGCATTCTGCTGGCGGTCGCGACGGCAATGGTCGGCTTCGGTGTCATCGCGCCGCACACCGAGATGTCGCCGGTGACCAGACGAGCCGGGGAGATCTTCGAATATCTGCTGATCGTCACCGTCGTGCCGCTGGTGCTGTGGATCATGGACTTGTATTCGGCGGCAAGAAACCTGTGATCGTGGAGTGGTTGTGGCGATGAGTGTTCCGCTACGGCTCACCGGGGTGACGCTGGTGCTCGGCCTCAGCTGTCTCGCACCGCCCGCTCCGGCCTCCGCCCTCGGGCCGCCCGCCATCGATGACGGCGCCCTGGGCGCGGCGATCGCGGTCAATGCAAGGGGCGGTCCGCCGGACGAGACCGAACAGCGCTCTGTGTGTGCCGAGCCGATGCTCGGCGGCGGCCCGCCGCGCGACGCGCCGCTGCCGCAACGCATTCTCGAACTGCCCGCCGCCTGGGAATTCAGCCGTGGCGGCGGACAGAAGGTCGCGGTGATCGATACCGGCGTGAACCGGCATCCGCGGCTGCCCGCGCTGCAACCCGGCGGCGATTTCGTGTCCAACTCCGACGGCACCAGCGACTGCGACGGCCACGGCACGCTGGTCGCCGGCCTGATCGCCGCGCGGCCGAGCCCCGACGATGCGTTCTCCGGCGTGGCGCCCGACGCGGAGATCCTGGCCATCCGGCAGCTGAGCCTGGCGTACGAGCCGAAAGACCGGGCGCGCTCGGAGGTTCCGGGAAAGATCGCCAGCGCCGGGTACGGCAACGTGCTGACCCTGGCCGCCGCGGTCGTGCGCGCGGTGGACATGGGGGCTGGCGTGATCAATATCTCCGAGGTCGCCTGCTCACCGGCGGGTGCGGACCCGGCCGACGGCGCGCTCGGCGCGGCCGTCAAATACGCCTACGATCGAAATGTGGTCGTGGTGGCCGCGGCCGGGAACATACAGCAGGGTGGGGCATGTGATGGCCAGAACGAGGGAACAGGATGGGGCGCGGTGCGTACCGCGGTGAGTCCGGCCTGGTTCGCGCCCTATGTGCTCTCGGTCGCCTCGGTGGAGGCCGATGGCACGGCCTCGCCGTTCTCCATCCATGGTCCGTGGGTGGGTGTCGCGGCCCCTGGACGCACTATCGTTTCGCTGGACAGCAAGCCGGGCGCTACCGGTCTGGTCGATTCGGTGCAGACCGCCGATGGCGTCGGATCCATTGACGGGACCAGCTTTTCCAGCGCCTACGTATCCGGGCTCGCCGCGCTGGTGCGCGCCAGGTTCCCGCAGTTGTCGGCGCAACAGGTGATCGACCGGATCACCCGCACGGCGCAGCAGCCCGGCTCCGGACGCGACGACCGGATCGGCCACGGCCTGGTCGACCCGCTCGCCGCGCTGACCGCGCAGCTGCCCGAACGTCCGGTGAACGCGGGAGCCGATGTGGCGCGGCCGATTCCGCCGCCTCCGCCGCCACCCTATGTCGATCCGGCGCCGCGTCGCGTCGCGACCATAGGCACGATCGTGCTGCTGTCCCTGCTCGGCATCGGATACGCGCTGTCCGTCCCGTTCCGCCGGGGTCGCGGCGTCGTCGACCCGGCGGAGACCGGAGAAGGACTGTAGGACATGGCTACCGAAGGTTTCGTGCGCCGGCCTCGCATCGCACCGCCGCGGGCGCCTGGCGGCGAGGTGGCGCTGACCGCTCCGCCGGAGATTCCCCGTCCGATACCGAGCGGCCTGCTGATGAAGCTCATGCCGGTCGTGATGGTGGTCGCCGTGGTCGGCATGATCGCGATGATGGTCATGATGGGCCGCAGCCTGCTGGCCAATCCGTTCATGATGATGTTCCCGATGATGATGATCATGTCGATGGTCGGCATGATGGCGGGATACCGGGGCGGGGGCGGACCGAAGAAGGCCGCCGAGCTGAACGAGGAACGCAAGGACTACTTCCGGTACCTGGACCAAGTGCGCAAGGACGTCCGCAAGACCGGGCGTGCGCAGCTCGACGCGCTGCTGTGGAGTCATCCGGACCCGGCCGATCTCCAGTCGCTGGTCGGTACCCGGCGCATGTGGGAGCGCCGCCCCAACGACCCGGATTTCGGGCACGTGCGCGTCGGCGTCGGCAGCCACCGGTTGGCGACCAAGCTGGCCAGGCCGGAGACGGGTCCGCTGGAGGATCTGGAGCCGGTGTCGACGGTGGCGCTGCGTCGTTTCGTGCGCACCCATTCGGTGGTGCACACCCTGCCGACCGCGATCTCGCTGCGCGCGTTCCCGGCCATCAACATCGAGGGTGAACCGGCACAGACCCGCATGCTCGCGCGGTCGATGCTGATGGAGTTCACCGCCTTCCACGGACCCGACCACACCGCGGTCGCCATCATCTGCGCCGATCCCGATGGTGAGGCGTGGTCGTGGGCCAAGTGGATTCCGCACCTGCAGCATCCGGTCGATCGCGACGGCATCGGATCGGCGCGCATGATGTACCGGTCGCTGGGCGAACTCGAAACCGCCATGGCCGCCGAGCTGCTCGAACGCGGCAGGTTCATGCGTAACGCACAGCCGACCGCCGGCCGGATCCACTTGCTCGTCATCATCGACGACGGTTTCGTCAGCGGAACCGAGCGGATCGTCAGCGACGCGGGCCTGGACTCGGTCACCGTGCTCGACCTCACCGCGCCGCAGACCGGTCTCGCCGTGCGCCGCGGCCTGCAACTGGTGGTGTCGGACGGGTGGGTGGCCGCGAAATCAGCCGCAGGCACCGAACGATTCGCGACCGCGGACTCGGTGAGCCTGGCCGAAGCTGCCGCGCTGGCCCGCGACCTGGCCCGATACCGGGTCGCGACCGCGGCGCAGATCGTCAGCCTGGGTGACGAGACGCGCGCCGTCCCCGGTCTGATGGCGTTGCTGAAGATTCCGGACGCCGCCCAGATCGACCCGGCCCTGGTGTGGCGCTCGCGCAGCGACCGGGAGCGACTACGCGTGCCGATCGGCGTCACCCCGGACGGCATGCCGGTGGAGATCGACATCAAGGAGTCCGCCGAGAACGGCATGGGCCCGCACGGGTTGTGCATCGGCGCGACGGGTTCGGGTAAATCCGAGTTCCTGCGTACCCTGGTGCTCTCGCTGGTCACCACCCATTCGCCGGACCTGCTCAACCTCGTGCTGGTCGACTTCAAGGGTGGCGCGACCTTCCTCGGCCTGGAATCGCTGCCGCACGTCGCCGCGGTGATCACCAACCTCGAGGAAGAACTCTCGATGGTCGACCGCATGAAGGACGCGCTGTCGGGCGAGATGAACCGGCGTCAGGAACTACTGCGCTCGGCGGGCAATTTCGCCAACGTCACCGAGTACGAGAAGGCACGCGCCGCCGGCGCCCAGCTCGATCCGCTGCCCGCGCTGTTCGTCGTGGTCGACGAGTTCTCCGAACTGCTCTCGCAGAAGCCGGACTTCGCCGACCTGTTCGTGATGATCGGTCGCCTCGGCCGCTCGCTGCGGGTGCATCTGCTGCTGGCCTCGCAGCGGCTGGAGGAGAACAAGCTGCGCGGCCTGGACAGCCACCTGTCCTATCGCATCGGTCTGCGCACCTTCTCGGCCAACGAATCCCGCGCGGTGCTCGGCATCACCGACGCCTACCATCTTCCGAGCGTGCCCGGTTCGGCCTATCTCAAGAGCGACGCGGACGACCCGCTGCGGTTCAACGCGGCCTATGTGTCCGGGCCCTACGTCTCCCCACGTGGCAGCCAGCAGGTGGACGGCCGCGCGGTCGGCGGCCAGTCGCCGGTGGTGTTCAGGGCGAGCACGGTGGAGGAGCGCGAGCAGGCCGACCGCGCCGAAAGAACCGTTGGCCAAGGGCTTCCCGAACTCCCGCCGCCTCCTGGATCGCTAGAGATGGCGCCGCCGGGCGAGCTCGACCTCGCGGAGGAACCGTTTGAGGCCGCGCGTCCGGTCGAGGCGGTGCCTGCGACCTTGCTCCAAGTGGTGGTCGGACGGCTTACCGGTCACGGCAGGCCCGCGCACGAGGTCTGGCTGCCACCGCTGGACGAATCGCCCTCGGTGGACATGCTGCTACCCGATCCGGACTGGAAGTCCCCGGTGAACCGGTACGGTCAGCTGTGGATGCCGATCGGTGTCATCGACAAGCCCTACGAGCAGCGCCGCGACGTGCTGGTCATCGATCTGTCCGGCGGACAGGGCAATCTGGCCGTGGTCGGCGGTCCGCAGTCGGGCAAGTCGACCACCCTGCGTTCGGTCATCATGGCCGCCGCGGCCACGCACACCCCCGAGCAGGTGCAGTTCTACTGTCTGGACTTCGGCGGCGGCACCCTGGCCGGCCTGGCCGGCCTGCCGCACGTCGGTTCGGTCGCGGGACGGCTCGAGGTCGACCGGGTCCGGCGCACCATCGCGGAGATGACCACGTTGCTGCACCAGCGTGAGGAACGTTTCCGTGAGCTGGGCATCGAGTCGATTCACGAGTTCCGCAGGCGCAAGGCCAAACTGGCCATGATGACCGAGACCGAGCGCGCCGCCGACCCGCTGTCGGAGGACCTGTTCGGCGACGTGTTCCTGGTCGTCGACGGCTGGCCGACCATTCGCGCGGAATTCGACGTGCTCGAACCGGCATTCAACGCGTTGGCCGCGCAGGGTCTGTCCTACGGCATCCACCTCATGGTCTCGGCCAATCGCTGGGCGGAGATCCGTCCCGCCGTCAAGGACCTCATCGGCACACGGCTGGAGTTGCGCCTCGGCGACCCCGCGGATTCCGAGATGGACCGGCGCACCGCGGTGCTCGTCCCGGTGGGGCGTCCCGGCCGTGGCCTGACGCCCGACCGGCTGCACATGCTGATCGCGTTGCCGCGGCTGGATTCCGACTCCGATCCGCAGACTCTGCCCGAAGGTGTCGGCGCCGCCAAACAGCAGCTCAACGAGCTCTACGGCGGCAGGCGCGCCCCCGAAGTTCGGATGCTGCCCATGGAGATCCCGCGCGAACAGGTCCTCGCGGCGGCGCGTGCACGCGGTATCGAGCAAGGGCCGACCTGCGTGGTCGTCGGTCTCGGCGAGTCCGAATTGCAGCCCCTGGTACTGGATTTCAGCGCCCAATCGCACTTCATGGCCTTCGCCGACGTGGAATGCGGCAAGACCACGCTGCTGCGCAACATCGTGCTCGGCATCGCGGAGAACTCGACCGCCGACCAGGCGAGGGTCATCCTCATCGACTACCGGCGCACCATGCTCGGTGTGCTCGAAGGCGACCAGCTGGCCGGCTATTCGACGTCGTCGCAGACCTCGGTCGGCATGATCAAAGAAGTCGCCGGTTATCTCGCCAAACGCATTCCGGGTTCGGACATCACCCCGCAGCAGCTGCGGGAGCGCAGTTGGTGGAGCGGGCCGGAGATCTACATCGTCGTCGACGACTACGACATGGTCGCCGCGGGTCAGAACCCGCTGGAACCGCTGCTGGAATTCCTGCCCCAGGCGCGTGACATCGGTATGCACCTCATCGTCACCCGGCGCTCCGGCGGTGCGTCGCGGGCCCTGTACGACAAGGTGCTCGGCCGGATGAAGGAGATCTCGGTCGACGCGCTGCTGATGAGCGCGCCCAAGGACGAGGGCAAGTTCCTGGGCGACATCCGTTCGGCCAAGCTTCCACCGGGCCGGGGCACCCTCATTTCACGCAGCAGGGAACCGGAGATGATCCAGATCGCCTATCTGCCGCCGCTGTAACCCGCGGGCTGGTCAGTTGTTCGGTCGCGGCGGACCCAGGATCACCGAATGGTCCGGGCGGCCGACTGCGAGGACCGGCACGGGCAGCGCTCGATCCCAGCTGTCGGCCCTGCGCTCGAACAGCGCGCGGGAGGGCCCCTGCGCCGGCGGCCCCGCGATGCGGGCCAGGCGGAATCCCTCCGAGCGGTAGTAGTCGTGCAGGCCGGTATTGGCGGTCCAGGCGTCCAGCCGGACCCACTCGCGCTGCCGTTGGCGGGCAAGCGTTCCCGCATGGGCGAGCATGTGGTGGCCGACGTGCTGGCCGGAGAACCGCAGGTCGACGATCATGAAGTGGACGATCACCGCGTCGTCGAGCTCCCATCGCGACCACAGGCCGGAATCGGCGCGGTCGTTGACCGTGATGGTGCCCGCCGGTTCGCCCGCGATCTCGGCGATCCAGGTCTCACCCGCGTCCAGCGACCGGCCCACCGCGCGAGCGAAGATCTCGATGGGCAGGCCGCGTCCGGCGACCGTCCACTGGTCGGAGCCGCGCGCGGTGAGCCACGCCGTGCGCTGGACACGCAGGCGGCAGATCATGCCGAGATCGCCGAGCGTTGCCTGGCGGAGCACGATGGTCATGGTTTACGCCGGACCGAGCCCGTGCGATCTGGCGAGTGTGGCCCGGATGACGGCCGTGCCTGCGGTATCGCCGAGCTCGTAGGCCAGGCGGTTGCCGGTGGCGAGCGAGCGATGACGGGTGGCGCGGGTGACTCTTTCGTGATTGGCGCCGATCCGCAGGTGGTCGAGTAGGACGGTGCCCGCGGCTACACCGAGCACCGTGGCTTCCTCCGCGGTGGCGGGCCGGGCGACGAGCGTGTCGCGGTGGGCGGTCTCCGCCTGGCCTCGGTCGGCCAGGCGGCGAGTGGTGCCTTCCGGAATATCGTGCGGAGAGTCGATTCCGGTGGCCTCGGCCAGATCTCGGGGATAGAAGCTGACCTCCCAGGACCAGGGCTCATGGTCCAGATACTGCACCACCGTCCTGGCCAGTACCCAGGAGTCCGGCGGCACGCCGAGCCAGGACGCTACCTCGCGGCTGGCCGGCTCCATCTTCGCGCTGAACTCCTTCGACGGCTCTCGGTGCGCGGCCCGCGCGATCTCCTCGAAGATGTCGTGCTCGGTCTTCGGCCGATCGGGGCGGATATGGTCGGTGACAACCGATTCCAGCACTTCCTGGTTTCGGACGATGGTTCCGCGGGAAGTAGCTGTATAGACGAGGTTTTCGGTCACCAATACCTGGATGGCATTGCGCGCGGTGGTTATCGAGACCTGCATCTGATCGGCAAGCTCGGAATGACTGGGCAGTCGATCGCCCGGCTTCCACTTGGCTGCGCGGATCTCCTCGCGGAGGAGGTCTGCGATCCGGTGATACGTCGGACCGTCCGCCATCTTGCTCCTCGGTTGGTCATGCAGGTAACGAAGTGTACCCTTCGTGACTCCCTACGGCCGGGTAACGCTTGACAGGCGACTTCAGAGGTTTATTGTAATGAACGTCCTGATCCGGTGTTGTGCGGCGATGACGGCGAGGCAACGTGGCAGGTTCGGATACAACGGTCGTAATGGCCCTCCCCGGCACATCACGGTGTGTCGATCCTTCGGTGCGTTCTTCGGCACCGGGACTACTTCCTATGTCCGACCTACTGGTTCGGGCGTGTCGCGGCCACCGGGTGGTGGGCGGTCCGCTGCTCTGGTTCGCCCGTGACCTGGCGGTGCTGCATGAACGCCGACTCGTCGGTCGTGGCGGTTCGGTGGATACGTCCGTCGCGGTGATCCGCGAAATCGAGCGTCGCAGAGTCGAGTTGGTGATGGCCATCGACGACTGGGTGCTGCGCAGCGTGCCGCAGCATCGGCTCGGCGCCACCTTGCACACCGAGACCGTTGGCGCGGTGATCGACCGCCTCGCCGAGTCCTCGGTGCGAGCGCACCACGCGTTGATGACGTTGGACGCGCACGACGATCTGCTGCACTACGCATGGCATCATCTCGCCGAACTCGCGGACGCCTACGACGATCTGGTGCGCGACGTCATGGCGGGACGACGGCGTCTGCCCGAGTGGTGAGCCGACTCCCGCATGCCGTCCGACCACCGCACGCCGTCCGACCACCGCACGCCGTCAGGGGGAGGCTCTGGCCGGCGTCAAGGGCGGTAGCGGCGGTGATCGGTGGCGAAATCGTCGGCGACGGTGGCGGCCAGCTCGACATAGGCACGCTTGGTCTGCTTATGCAGCTGGTGCAGATCGATCTCGGCACCCTCGGACAGGTGCTGGTCGTACGGGATGATATGCACGGCGCGGCAACGGGACAGGAAGTATTCGCGCAGCTGCTGGATGCCGACATTCGGTGACCCCTCGCGCGGCAGATTGATCACCACCACCGCGTTGCGGACCAGATGATCGTGGCCGTGCAGCGATAGCCAGTCCAGTGTGGCGGCGGCGCTGCGGGCGCCATCGATCGCCGCCGAGGAGATCAGCACCAGTGAATGCGCCAGGTCGAGCACCCCGGTCATCGCCGAATGCATCAGCCCGGTGCCGCAGTCGGTGAGGATGATGTTGTAAAACCGCTGCAGGATACCGGCCACGGCGCGGTACTCCTCGTCGCTGAACGCCTCCGATGCGGCCGGATCGCGTTCGCTGGCAAGCACTTCCAGTCGGCTGGTGCCTTGCGAGGTGTGCCTGCGCACGTCCGAGTACCGCTGGATCGAGGGGTCGAGCAGCAGGTCGCGCACGGTGGAGCGAGTCTGCAGCGGCACCCGCTGCGACAGCGTGCCGAAGTCTGGGTTGGCGTCCACCGCGATTACTCGGTCGCCACGGATCGACGCGAAGATCGATCCGAGACCCATTGTGGTGGTGGTCTTTCCGACACCACCCTTGAGCGAGAGCACCGCGATGCGGTAATCGCCGCGCACGGGCTGTCTGATCCGCGCGACCAGTTCTTGGAGTCTGCGTTCCTCGGCGGACATACCCGGGTTGATCGCGCCACCCGACACGTGGTGCACGGCCTTGCGCCACCCGGATCCCGGCGCCCGCTTGGCCCGCCGCAACGGCACATTGTCCAGTGAGGGCTGCTGGAATGGCGTCCCCGGCTGCGCGTTCGGCTGCTGGGTAGGGGGCTGAGCGTGGCGCTGCGGATTGCCCCATTGCTGGCCACCCGCCTGCGCGGCTTGTCCATAGTCCTGAGGTTCGGGGTGCTGCTGCGCGGGCGGCGCGGAATAGGGCGCCGCCTGGCCGGCCTGCGCGGGGTCCTGCTCGGCGACGTGGCGCCATTGGTCGGCAGGCTGGCCAATTGGCGCCGGTCCACCCACGAACGGGGCGGGGTGCCCGGAGGATTCGGCCGGTCCGGTGCCAGGGCGCTGGGTGGTATCGCGCCAGTGGTCGGGTTGCGCCGCGACCGGTGCCCGACCACCGGACTGCGGTGCATAACCCGGGTGTTCGCCGGCGAGATCAACCGGAGCGTGTGGACCCGGCGCGACGTTGCCCGCCTCGCGGCGCGTCGTCTCGGTCTGCTGCTGGGCTACCGGCTGCTGATCGAAAGTCGGCGCTTGCTCGACCGGCGCTTGGGCGACCGGTAGCTCGCTCGTCTCGGTGGGCAGCCGGTGTCGTCCGCCGACCGGCCGTGCCGCAGCGGCGCCGACTTCCGCGGCGCTCGTCCAGCGCGACGCCGCGGCGCCCAGATCTGGTTGTGTGTACGGCGGGTTCGCGGCTGCGCCGGTCGCGTCGTTCGTCGGCGCCGTGCCGTGCGGCGCGGTGCTCGATGGGCTGCCGGTCGCGGATGCGCTTTCGGGCGCGGGTGGCACGGAACCGATCCCACCGTGCGCGGCGTGCGGACCGGTAGCGGACGGTGCAGCTGCCGAAGCCGGGCCGGTTCCGGTGCGATCCGCGGGCGACGGATTCGAGGCCGGTCGGCGATCGGCGCGCACCCGCGGTTCGGATGCGGTGGCCGATGGTGAGCTGTCGGCGGACGTCCGGGCGGCTGCCTGATCAGCCTGCCCCGCGGTCTCGTTCGGCGCGGGCGGAAGACCGGGCCGGCCCGCCTGCGCGGCTGCGGTGTGGTCGAGCCAGGTCGGCGGACCGTCTCCGCCGCGTGTGGGCGGCTGCTCCTCGTGCGGC
Source organism: Nocardia sp. NPDC051787 (assembly GCF_040681325.1). NCBI lineage: Bacteria > Bacillati > Actinomycetota > Actinomycetes > Mycobacteriales > Nocardiaceae > Nocardia > Nocardia sp. NPDC051787. The sequence continues at coordinate 26,991 of NZ_JBFAYO010000015.1, read as the reverse complement.
GACGGCGCCGGCGGGACGCCGGGTGCACCGCTGTGCGGGCGCTCGTGCGGCGCGGGCGGGTCGGGAAGCGGCGGGAGGCGGCGCGGCGCGTCCGTCGTGGAGGTCGCCGCCCGCTCGGGCGGCGGCGCGGCGAGCCAGGGTGGCGGACCATCGGAACCGGTCGCGGTGGGGCCGTCGCTCGACCCGGACGAAGACGGCGCGGCCTGCGGTGTCGGCGTCGCGGGATGCGCACCGACCGGCGGCGTCGAAGACTGATCACCCGTCGGGCGTGTCCGGTCACCAGTGGACGGCGGATTGCCCGACGCTGTGGATCCGCTGTCGGCCTCCGATACGGCGGGCTGGTTCCCGCTCGTGACCGGCCGGACATCGGCAGGCGGTACGACAGGGTCCGCGCCGGCAGCCGCCGTCTGGCCGCCGACCGGCGCCGTCGCGTCGTTCGCACGCGGTCCGATCCGAGTACCGGCTTGTTCCGCACCCGCCGCCTCCGGGTGTTCGCCCGTATGCGGTGCGGCGTGGCTACCGGTAGTCGCCGGAGTCGTGAGGCGCTCGCCGTAAGACTGCGCGGCCGGAGTTCCGCCGGTGGGCGGCACCGCCCGTTCGGTGCCGGTCGTGGAACCCGCGCCGGTCGCCGGGCTTGCGCCGGTCGGCGCCGACGTCGGATCGCTGGAGTGCCATGCCTGGTCGCTTGCCGGAATTGCGGACCCGCCATCGTGCTGGTCCACTGCGTTTTCGCCGGTGGGCGCTTGGCGATGTCCGGCCTGCCGGGCGGAGTGTTCGTCGGCCGTTGGCCCGACCGAGGTTCCGCCGGTGTACGGCACCGGAGGGATGGTCCAAGCCGGCGTCGCATGCTGCTCGCCGGTCGGGGGTGCCAGGTGACTCTGAGCCGGATGACTTCCGGCCTGCCACGCCGCGCGGTCCGCACTGGTCTGTGGTGTGCCGGGATGTGCGCCTTGTGGCGGCACGGCCGATCGTTCACCGGTCGGCGGCATCGCCGGATGCTCGTTGCCCGGCCGGGCGTTCGGGTCCGCACCGGTCTGGCCCGCGCCCGTGGGCGGTCCGACAGGATGGCCATCGATCGGTGGCGCGGACATCTGGTTGGCCGGCGTGGTCGGCCAGTGACTCGGCCGCACCGCGGAAAGGGCGGCATCGAGCCGGGGATTACCGGTGGACGGCCACTGGCTCGGTTGTGGTCCGTGCGGAGGCCGATCCGGCCTGGTGGTCTGTCCGCCGGCACCCTCGCCAGTCGGCGGCACGGGGTGCTCGCGGTTCGGCGCCGGACCGGGCCGTTCGTCGTTCGGTTGCCGCGGTGGGTCCGGCAGCGCTGGTGGCGGCGGAAGATCAGGCCTGCCCATCTGCCGCGGCGCCGACCTGTCGTTCGGCATCGGCGTTTCGGTGGGTCGGCTGCCCAGCAGCTGGAACGCTGGCGAGGGCTGCGAAGGGCTGCGGGTTGGCAGCGGCTGCTGGGTAGCGCCGATGGGCGGGACCTGCCACCCGCCGTCCGCACGCGGCGGTGCCTGCTCGTAGGCGGGTTGCTGCCACGAGTCCTGCGGCAGCGGACCCGGCCCAGGCCCGTCCGGTCCGGGCGCGGGTCGTGCCGCGCTCTGCTGCGCTCCCTCGTCGGAGGGTTCGTGCTTGTCGCGGCGCCAGCCTTTGCGGCGCTTGTCCGGGCGCGCGGCCTCGGGGCGTTCCGCTTCGGGGGCCCGGTTCTTGAACCGCCCACGTCTGCGGCTCGGTGCTTCCTCGATGAGCTCGTCGTGCGGGAGATTCTGTACCGGTGCCTCGTAGCCGGCCTGTGTGACGTCGCTCTCGGACAGCCACGGCGGCAGCATGGGCAGGTCGTTGTTGTTACGACTCACGACTTCGCCTCGCTAGCGTTCGGCTCGGCCGGGATCGTGGGCGCGGTGTTCCTGGCTCGCTCGCGCACGGCTGCGCCTCGCCGGCGCTCGGCTCCGTCCTGCGCGAGGGCGCGCTGTATTCTCGGGTTCACTCGCTGGCGCTCGCTCACGACTCCGCCTCGCCGGCGCTCGGCTCCGGCATGACCGCGAAGGCGGCTGCGTTGACGGCTCGCTCGCTGCGCTCGCTCACGCGTCCCCCTCGATCTGCTCGACCCAAATACCTGGACAGCGGCCAGTTTACGCGACAACATGCCGCCGCAGCGGCGCAGCACCCGGCGCTCGCCACGGGTGGGAAGGTGGCTGCGAAACCCCTGGCGACGGGGGTATACAGGGAGGCATTTTTGCCCGATCCGGAACTGATCGGTAAGCTGGAGCGGCGGTGCACCCATGCGCCGCCTGTTTGTGTGCGAGTGGTCGGTCCATACAAGCAGACGTCAGGCAGACAAACCAGGTTGAGCGTAACCGGGATCGCGGAGGATATGGCGAAGAAGGACGGGGCCATCGAGGTCGAGGGTCGAGTTGTCGAACCGCTGCCCAATGCGATGTTCCGGATCGAGCTCGAGAACGGGCACAAGGTTCTCGCGCACATCAGCGGGAAGATGCGGCAGCACTACATTCGCATCCTCCCCGAGGACCGTGTGGTCGTCGAGCTCTCGCCCTACGACCTGTCACGTGGCCGGATCGTATACCGCTACAAGTGATCGCGCCCGGCGCGATCGGGTCGGCGCGAGCCTGCCGTCCCGGCGCAGGCCGGGACCGAGTCGAATGACTCACCACAGAGCTTCCCCAGTCGCCGACTGGGGAAAAACTGTGTTCACACCCGTGTGAACCACAACAGATTGGACGGACGTGAAGGTTCAGCCGAGCGTCAAGAAGATCTGCGAGAAGTGCAAGGTGATCCGCCGTCACGGCCGGGTCATGGTGATCTGCGACAACCTGCGCCACAAGCAGCGCCAGGGCTGAGCGGAGGCGAGGGCAACCTCGCACCACCGCCCGAGGCTTGCCGACGGCGCCGCTCGACGCGACACCAGCCAAGCACCGAACCGCAGTTCGGATTGGCACAGAAGAACTCCCAGCACCAGCCGCACGCTGCGGAAATTCAGGGTTCGCCCTGGGGCGTGCGTGCCTACCACCGGCTCGGAGGCCGGTGCCCCACAAGACGAGGGGATGGACAGGGAGCAGACCTCCGCAACGATTAAGGAAACTGCCAGATGGCACGTCTCATGGGCGTCGATCTCCCGCGCGAGAAGCGCATGGAGATCGCACTGACCTACATTTTCGGCATTGGCCGTACCCGCTCCAAGGAGATCCTCGAGGCCACCGGCGTCAGCCCGGACCTGCGTTCGAAGGACCTCAGCGACGACGATCTCACGAAGCTGCGTGACTATATCGAGGCTTCCGAGTTCAAGGTCGAGGGTGACCTGCGCCGCGAGGTGCAGGCCGATATTCGCCGCAAGATCGAGATCGGCTGCTACCAGGGCCTGCGCCACCGTCGTGGCCTGCCCGTGCGTGGCCAGCGCACCAAGACCAACGCGCGCACCCGCAAGGGTCCGAAGCGCACCGTCGCCGGCAAGAAGAAGTAGGGATAACCGATGCCTCCGAAGAGTCGGGCCGCCGGCCCGAAGAAGACCCAGAAGTCGCGTCGCCGGGAAAAGAAGAACGTCCCGCACGGCCACGCGCACATCAAGAGCACGTTCAACAACACGATCGTGTCGATCACCGACCCGAACGGCAACGTCATCTCCTGGGCGTCGTCGGGCCACGTCGGCTTCAAGGGCTCGCGCAAGTCGACCCCGTTCGCCGCGCAGCTCGCCGCCGAGAACGCCGCCCGCAAGGCGCAGGAAAACGGCGTCAAGAAGGTCGACGTGTTCGTGAAGGGCCCCGGTTCGGGCCGCGAGACCGCGATCCGCTCGCTGCAGGCCGCCGGCCTCGAGGTGGGCACGATTTCCGATGTCACCCCGCAGCCGCACAACGGCTGCCGTCCGCCCAAGCGGCGTCGCGTCTAGCGGGAAAGGAACAGCGAACAATGGCTCGTTACACAGGCCCTATCACCCGCAAGTCGCGTCGTCTGCGTGTCGACCTCGTCGGAGGCGACCAGGCGTTCGAGCGTCGTCCCTACCCGCCGGGCCAGCACGGCCGCGCCCGGATCAAGGAGAGCGAGTACCTGCTCCAGCTGCAGGAGAAGCAGAAGGCCCGCTTCTCCTACGGTGTCATGGAGAAGCAGTTCCGCCGGTACTACGAGGAGGCCAACCGCCTCAAGGGCAAGACCGGTGACAACCTGCTGCGCCTGCTCGAGACCCGCCTGGACAACGTGGTGTACCGCGCCGGTCTGGCCCGCACCCGCAGGCAGGCCCGCCAGCTGGTCAGCCACGGCCACTTCCTGGTGAACAACAAGAAGGTCGACGTTCCCAGCTTCCAGGTGACCCAGTACGACATCATCGATGTCAAGGAGAAGTCGCTGGGCACGCTGCCGTTCCAGGTGGCGCGCGAGACCGTCGGCGACCGCCCGGTTCCGGGCTGGTTGCAGGTGATCCCGGGCCGCTTGCGGATCCTGGTCCACCAGCTGCCGGAGCGCGCACAGATCGATGTGCCGCTGCAGGAACAGCTGATCGTCGAGTACTACTCCAAGTAGCCCCTCGGCGAGCCGTCCTGGATACCCGGGACGGGATACGCGCACAGCACCGTGCTGCTGGTGTGTGGTCGCCCGGAAATCGGGCGACCACGCACAAACCCCTGAGACGAGGCGTCAAATAGCGGGCGCCCAAAAAGGAGGATGATCCCAATGCTGATTTCACAGCGTCCGACGCTGACCGAAGAGGTCGTCGCCGAGAACCGCTCGAAGTTCACCATCGAACCGCTCGAGCCGGGCTTCGGTTACACCCTCGGCAACTCGCTGCGGCGTACCCTGCTGTCCTCGATTCCGGGGGCCGCGGTCACGAGCATCCGCATCGACGGCGTCCTGCACGAGTTCACCACCGTCCCCGGGGTGAAGGAGGATGTCACCGACATCATCCTGAACCTCAAGGGCCTGGTCGTGTCCTCGGAGGAGGACGAGCCGGTGACGATGTACGTGCGCAAGCAGGGCCCGGGCACCGTCACCGCCGGTGACATCGTCCCGCCCAGCGGCGTCGTCGTGCACAACCCGGACATGCACATCGCGACTCTGAACGACAAGGGCAAGCTGGAGATCGAGCTCGTCGTCGAGCGTGGTCGCGGCTACGTCCCCGCCGTGCAGAACAAGGCGTCCGGCGCGGAAATCGGCCGGATTCCGGTGGATTCGATCTACTCGCCGGTGCTCAAGGTGACCTACAAGGTCGAGGCCACCCGTGTCGAGCAGCGCACCGACTTCGACCGGCTCATCCTGGACGTGGAGACCAAGAACTCCATCAGCGCGCGGGACGCGCTCGCCTCGGCGGGCAAGACCCTGGTCGAGCTCTTCGGCTTGGCCCGCGAGCTGAACGTCGAAGCCGAAGGCATCGAGATCGGCCCCTCTCCGGCCGAGGCGGACCACATCGCCTCGTTCGGTCTGCCGATCGAGGACCTGGACCTCACCGTCCGGTCCTACAACTGCCTCAAGCGCGAGGGTGTGCACACGGTGGGCGAGCTGGTCGCCCGCACCGAGTCGGATCTGCTGGACATTCGTAACTTCGGCCAGAAGTCCATCGACGAGGTCAAGGTCAAGCTGCACGCGCTCGGCCTCTCGCTGAAGGACAGCCCGGCGTCGTTCGATCCGTCCAGCGTGGTCGGCTACGACGCGAGCACCGGCACGTGGAGCGACAGCGGCACGTTCAGTGACACCGATGGCGGCGAGCAGGACTACGCCGAAACCGAACAGCTCTAGGCCGTCGGGGTAGGCGCCCCGGACCGGCCTCTCACAAGGAGAACCACACAATGCCCAAGCCCAAGAAGGGTGCCCGCTTCGGCGGGTCGGCGACGCACCAGAAGGCGATCTTCGCCAATCTGGCCACGGCGCTCTTCGAGCACGGCCGGATCACCACCACCGAGGCCAAGGCCAAGGCCGTACGCCCCTACGCGGAGAAGCTGATCACCAAGGCGAAGGCCGGCACGCTTGCCGACCGTCGCGAGGTGCTCAAAGTGATCCGCAACAAGGACGTCGTGCACGAGCTTTTCGAGCAGATCGGCCCGTCGTTCGAGGGGCGCGAGGGTGGCTACACCCGCATCACCAAGACGCTGCCGCGCAAGGGTGACAACGCGCCGATGGCGATCATCGAGCTGGTCCGCGAGAAGACCGTGACCAACGAGGCCGAACGCGCTCGCCGCGTCGCCGCGTCGAAGAAGGCGGAGCAGGCTCCGGCCGCCGAGGTCGTCGAGGAGAAGGACGACGAGGCCGTCGCCGAGACCGCCGAGGCGGAGGCTCCGGCTGCCGCCGAGGCCGACGAGGACAAGAAGGACGCCTGAGAGGGCATCTGAAACCTGTCGATGGCCCGTGGCAGACTGCTCTCATCTGGGGCGCACAGCGTGATTGCCCCAGATCCGGGAGCCCGAAGCGCGGGCCTTGGTGACCACCAAGGTGTTACCGGCCCCGATGAAGCGGAAACCGACGTGTGGACCCGTGGCGGTGTACACCGAGGACATCCGAGAAGGATGGTGTCAGGAACTCCGCGCGGATGATCCGGACGTCTGACGTTCGCGAATGAGCCCGCCACCCGCTCCCGGGTCGGCGGGCTCATTCGCGTTGACCAGGAGATTGCTTAGTCGATGAGCGTGGAGGAGGCAGTGGGTGCAGTGATGCCGTCGGAATCGGCTCCCGCGTCGGCGCGGCACGATGCGGTCCCGGAGCCGGATGTGGCCGGCGCGGCGCCGGATGCCGTGCGCCCGACGGTTCGCGTGCGGCTGGACATCTCCTACGACGGCACCGATTTCATCGGCTGGGCGCGACAACCGGGTCTGCGCACCGTGCAGGGTGTCTTGGAGGACTCGCTGAGCAAGGTGTTCCGTGAGCCGATCCAGTTGACCGTCGCGGGGCGCACGGACGCGGGCGTGCACGCCGAGGGACAGGTCGCGCATTTCGACACGTCCGGTGAACTGGACCCGGACAAGCTGGTGCACCGGATGGCGCGATTCCTGCCGAAGGACGTGCGGATCAAGCAGGCGCGGCTCGCCCCGCCCGAGTTCGACGCCCGGTTCTCCGCCATCCGCCGCCACTACGTGTACCGATTGACCACCGCATCGTATGGCGCGGAGCCGTTGCAGGCGCGCAGCGTTGTCGCGTGCCGGTCCGGCGTCGACTTCGAGGCCATGCGCGCTGCGTCACGCAAACTGTTGGGACTGCACGATTTCGCCGCGTTCTGCCGACGCAGGGAGGGCGCGACGACGGTCCGCGAGTTGCAGCGCTTCGACTGGGTGCGCGAGGGTGACCTGCTGCTCGCTCACGTGAGCGCCGACGCGTTCTGCTGGTCGATGGTCCGTAGCCTGGTCGGCGCGGTCCTAGCGGTGGGCGAGGGGCGCCGCGGTCCGGAATGGGTGGGCGAGCTGCTGCGCGAGACGGAGCGGTCCAGCGCGGTCACCGTCGCGCCCGCCCACGGCCTCAGCCTGATCGGCGTCGATTACCCCGCGGACGGCGAACTCGCCGCCCGCAACGCGCAGACGCGTGAGATGCGGTCGGTCCCGGTCCCGGACGCAGGTTGCTGCGGCGACTGACACAGGGCTACCCGCACCCGTGCGCGGGCGCGGGTAGCGAGCGGTCACTTCGAGGCTTGCCCAGGTCGCGGCGTCTGCTGCGACTGCGTCGATGCTTCGATCGTCCTCGGTTCCTGTGACGACCCGGAGATCTCGATGCGGCGCGGCTTGGCGCGCTCGGCGATGGGGATCGTCACCGACAGCACACCGTTGTTGTAGGTCGCGCTGATCCGGTCGGCATCGACGTTCTCGCCGAGGGACAGCTGCCGCATGAAGGTGCCCGCGAAGCGTTCCGAGGCGATCCACTGGACGCCTTCCTCACTGGGAACGGTGCGCTGTGCGCGGAGGGTGAGCGTGCCGCTGTCGACACTGACATCGATCGAGCCGGGGTCGACGCCGGGCAGGTCCGCGTTCAGCACGTAGTGATCTCCCGCTTTGAACAGATCCATCGGCATGAATCGCGGTGCGCGAGCGGTTCCGGCGGTTTCTCCGAGCAGTTGGCGGGCGACGGTGTCGATGTCATGGAATGGATCGAATCTGAGCACAGCGATCACCTCCATCTCCTAGTGGTGACGCCTGCCACGGCGGCGGGCGCCGATAGCTGTGCAATTTTCACAGTAGCTCGCTCGGGTCCGGCTTGCTTCGACCTGACGGGACCAAGTGGCGCGTCGCCCGCCGACACGGAATAGCCGTCCGCGGACCCGTGTTGGCTCCGGACATGGCATTCGAGAGTCTCGGACAGTTCGGAGTGTGGCGGGCGTACAACGGGTTCAGCCCGGCGGATGCGCGGGAATTGGAGCAGCTGGGCTACGGCGCGCTGTGGTTGGGGGCCTCGCCCCCGGCGGATCTGGCTGTGGTGGAACCGCTGCTGGAGGCGACCGAAACGATCACGGTGGCGACCAGCATCGTGAATATCTGGGCTGCGCCGGCGAAGGAAGCGGCCGACTCGTTCCATCGGATCGAGGCGCGGTTCCCCGGCCGGTTCCTGCTCGGCATCGGCGCGGGCCACCCGGAACACACCGGCGAGTACCGCAAGCCCTACGACGCGCTGGTGGAGTACCTCGACGAACTCGACGCGGCGGGTGTGCCCGCCGAGCGTCGCGCGGTGGCGGCACTCGGTCCGCGCGTGCTGAAGCTGGCGGCCGAGCGGTCCGCGGGTGCGCTGCCCTACTTCGTGCCATCGGCACACACCGCGTCGGCGCGCGAAATCGTCGGCCCGGACGCGTTGCTGGCGACCGAGCACAAGGTGGTACTGACCGACGACGCCCGTGCGGCGCACACCGTCGCCGACGAGACCGTCGGGTTCTACCTGGGCCTGACCAACTACGTGTCGAACCTGCGCCGGTTCGGCTTCACCGACGCCGATCTCACCACCCCGCCCAGCGATCGGCTGTTCGACGCCGTCATCGCGCACGGCACGCCGGAAGACATAGCCGCTCGGCTGTCGGAACATCTGGACGCGGGCGCCGGCCACGTCGCGGTCCAGATCCTCGGCGACAACTACCTCGCGGCGCTGCGCACCCTCGCGCCGCTGTTCGCCGCGCGATCCTGAGCACTCTGAGCCGGTCTCGTTCGGCCCTCGGCGTCCGCCGTCCACCGCGGCGCTGTACGGGGGCCGAACCAGTTTCGGGCTCGGCGGCGATCGTCCTAAGGGACTGTTAGGAAGCGACGAGAGCCATTCCTCGCGGCTTGTGACTGCCGACACACTGATCTGCGACGACGTGATGAGGCGTCGAAAAAGGAGATCTTGTGACTACGACACAGCCCGTGGGCGAGCGCCGGGTGGTCGCGAACGTTTTGCGCGGTTCCATCGGCAACCTCGTCGAATGGTACGACTGGTACGTCTACGCCGCGTTCAGCGTGTACTTCGCGAAGACGTTCTTCCCCAAGGACGACCCGACGGCGCAGCTGCTGTCCACCGCCGCCGTCTTCGCGGTCGGCTTCCTGATGCGACCGATCGGCGGCTGGGCGCTGGGCCGGTACGCGGACCGGTTCGGTCGCCGGTCGGCGCTGACCCTCTCGGTGACCGTGATGGCGGCCGGCTCGCTGATGATCGCGCTTACACCCGGCTATCAGACCATCGGCCTCGCCGCTCCGGCGCTACTGCTGGTGGCGCGGCTGCTGCAGGGTCTCTCGGTCGGTGGCGAGTACGCCACCAGCGCGACGTACCTGTCCGAGGTGGCCTCGGCGGGCAGGCGCGGGTTCTACTCCAGCTTCCAGTACGTGACGCTGGTGGCCGGTCAGCTCGTCGCACTGGGCGTGCAGATCGTGCTGCAGCAGTTCCTCGACGCGGCTCAGATGAACGACTGGGGCTGGCGGATTCCGTTCGTGATCGGCGCTGCCGGTGCGCTGATCGTGATGTGGCTGCGGCGCGGCATGGACGAGTCCGAGCAGTTCCGGGCCGAATCCGGGCAGGCGCTGGGCGAGTCGGCGCACGCCGCGGGCGCTTCCGCGTCGCGCGGTTCGCTGCGGATGCTGCTGCGATACCCGCGGGAATGTCTGCTGGTGATCGGGTTGACGCTGGGCGGAACGGTCGCGTTCTACACCTACACGACCTACATGCAGAAGTTCATGATCAACACTTCCGGCATTTCCAAGTCGACCGTGGCGTGGATCAACTTCGTCGCGTTGCTGGTCTTCGTGGTGCTGCAACCGCTGGCGGGTGCGCTGTCGGACCGGGTGGGGCGGCGCAAGCTGCTGATCTTCTTCGGCGTGTCGGGCACCGTGCTGACCGTGCCGATCATGACCGTGCTCGCGCGAACCACCAATCCGGCCGCCGCGTGGGGCCTGATGATGGCGGCCCTGGTCATCATCACGGGATACACCTCGATCAACGCGATCGTGAAGGCCGAGCTGTTCCCGACCAAGATCCGCGCGCTCGGCGTCGGGCTGCCCTACGCGCTGACCGTCGCAATCTTCGGCGGGACCGCGGAGACGATCGCGCTGGCGCTGAAGAAGGCGGGCCACGAGTCGCTGTACTTCTGGTACGTCGCGGGGTGCATCGCCATCTCGCTGGTCACCTACTACTTCATGCGGGAGACCTCGGCCTCGTCGACGATCGACGCGGGCGAGCCCACCGCGGACGCCGATACCGGGTCCGGCGCCGCGGTGGCCGAGCCGGGACGACCGTTGGTCACCCTGCGTGACTGACCGCCCGGCACACGCGCCGATTCGCCCGCTGTGGGAGGATCGGCGCGTGCGGCTTGCGGTGGTCGAGGACGACGACGGCGTGGGAGACGCGCTGGTCGAGGCGCTGATCGCCCGCGGTTACCGCGCCGAACGCAAGCGCCGCGGCGCGGATCTGCTGATCGCGCATCGCGAGTACGACGCGGTCATCCTCGACCTCGGCCTGCCCGACGGCGACGGCCTGCAGGTGCTGCGCAGACTGCGCGAGGTGAGCTCGGTGCCGGTGCTGATCCTGACCGCGCGCAGCGACGAACGTTCGATCGTCCGCGGCCTGCGCGGCGGCGCCGACGACTACTTGGTGAAGCCGCCACGGATCGCGGAGCTGGTCGCACGGCTGGAGACGGTGACGCGGCGGGCCGCGGCCGCGGCCCGCCAGGAGCGGTCGGTGGTGGTCACCGGTGACGTCCGGGTCGACCTCGGCGCCCGGGTGGTCGAGGTGGACGGCGAGCCGGTGCCGTTGACCCAGAAGGAATTCGAGCTGGTCGAGGCGCTGGTGGAACGGCCGGGCGCCGCGGTGAGCCGTCAGCAGCTGATGGATCGCATCTGGGGCGACGCCTTCGTCGCCGTGTCGCGTTCGCTGGACGTGCACATGACCGGCTTGCGGGCCAAGTTGAATCGGCCCGGATTGATCACCACGATCCGCGGTTACGGATATCGGTGGGGGCAGTGAGCGCGATGCCGGGCCGGAGGTAGGTCATGCGGCGTCGTCTGCTCGTCGCGCTGACAGTGTTCGCGGCCATCGCGGTGCTGGCGTTCGCGGTGCCGCTGTCGCTGACCATCGCGACCAGCCGCACCCAGCAGCTGGTGCTGGCCCGCTCCGGGGACGCCGACCGCTTCGCCACGCTCGCCGACGACGCCGTCACCGCGGGGGACACCCGCGCGCTGGCCGACGAAGTGCTGCGCTATCACGAGCTGTACGGCGAGAACGTGCTCGTCGTCGACGCCAGGGGCGCCACGACGGTCAACGCCGGGGCCGACGTGACCGATCCCGGCATCGTCGCGGCGGTGGCGGCCGCGCGCCGCAACCAGCGTCCGCACGCGGTGGACAAGCTGACGCCGTGGGGCGCGCCGACCATGCTCGTCGCGCGGCCGGTCGGCACCGGGGTGCAGGTGAACGGCGCCGTGGTGATCGAGGCGTCCACCGCGCGCGCTCGTGGCGACATCGCGCGGGCCTGGGCGGTGATCGTGCTGGGCGGCGTGGTCGCGATGGCGCTGTTCATGCTGCTCGCGGTGACGCTGAGCCGGTGGGTGCTGCGGCCGCTGTCGGCGCTGTCGCGCGCGGTCGCGGAATTGACCGCGACGCTGCCGAAACCGCGCGCGGACAGCGTCGCGCCGGTGTCGATCGTGGGCAGGTACGGCGGGCCGCCGGAGATGCGGGCGGTCGCCGAATCCTTCGACGCGATGGCCCGCGCCGTCGCCGATTCGGCCGACGCGCAGCGCCAGCTCGTCGCCGACACCGCGCACGCGATGCGTAATCCGCTGGCCGCCTTGACCATCCGGCTCGATTCCTTGGCCCCCGCGATACCCGCGAGCGCGGCGGGCACCTTCCGCGGCGCGGGCGCCGAAGTCGATCGCCTGACCGCGCTGCTCGACGGCCTGCTCAGCCTCGCCGTCGCCGAAACGCCCGCGGCGTTCGACGTCGCACGCGCCGCCGAGGCCGACAACCAGTGCGACGCCGTGCAGGTGGTCGCCGACCGATTCGACGCCTGGTGCTCGGCGTTCGAGGCGGCGGGGCAGCAACTGCGCGTCGCGTCCGCGCCCGTGCGTGCGGAGGTCGCGGTACCCGCCGACGTGCTCGCCCAGATCCTCGACGTGCCACTGAGCAACGCGGCGCGCTATGCCGGATCGGGCACGCGCACCGAGCTGATCGTCGTCGCGGAGCCGGGCTGGGTCGCGGTGACCGTCCGCGACGACGGCGCCGGCGTGCGGCCCGACGAGATCGACAAACTCACCACCCGTTTCTTCCGCGGCTCGTCCGCCGGTGCCGGTGGCTCCGGGCTCGGTTTGCCGATCGCCGCGGCGCTGGCGCAGGCGCGTGGTGGCACGCTCACGATCGAGGCGGTGCATCCGCACGGTCTCGCGGTCGGTGTCCGATTGCCCGCGGCGGAGGTGCGATGACCAGTCGAGAACCCGGTGTGCGGCGCGGCATCGGCCGACGCGGTTTTCTCGCGCTGGCCGTCGCGGCGGGCATCACGGGCTGCGGTCCGAGTGGTGGCGGCGCCACTGTTCGGCTCGCGTCCGGTGAGGTCGGCGGCTTCTATCACGCTTTCGCGGGGTTGCTCGGCGCCGCGGCGGCGGAGCAGGGGGACGTGCGCATCGAGCGGGTCACCACGTCCGGTTCGCAAGACAATCTGGCACTTCTCGCCCGAGGCGAGGTGGACGCCGCGCTCGCGCTCGCGGACTCGGTGCGGGACACCACCGACCGGCCGGCCGACCCGTCGCCCGACCACCACCCCGCACCGAATCGCTCCGCGACGCTGGGCCACCCGTCACCCGACCACCCCCCATCGAGTCGCTCCACGACGCTGTGTGCGTTGGGGCGGGTGTACGAGAACTACCTGCAGCTGGTCGTGCGGTCCGATAGCCCGATCGGTTCGGTCGCGGATCTGCGTGGGTCTCGGGTGAGTCTGGGCGCGGAAGGATCAGGCGCGGCACTGACCGGTGCACGGATTCTGCGTGTCGCGGGCCTGGATCCCGCGGTGGACGTGGCGATTTCGCACCGCTCGCTGGCCGAGGCGGTGGCCGCTCTGACGGGCGGCGAGGTGGACGCGCTGCTGTGGGCGGGCGGGGTGCCGACCACCCTGCTCGCGGTGCCGAGCCGGATGCGGCTGGTGGACATGGGCGAGCTTGCCGCGCCGATGCGGGAGCGGTTCGGTCCGGTCTACGACCGCGTCGCGATCCCCGCCGACGCCTACCCCGGCGGCGCCGCGGTGCACACCATCGGCGTGGCGAACCTGCTGCTCGCCGCCACCACGGTGCCCGACGAGGTGGCCGCCGCGATCGTGGAACTACTGGTGTGGCACGCGGACGCGCTGGTGCCCACCGTGGCGGCGGGCACCCAGTTCCTCGACGGCCGATCCCTGATCAGCACCGGTTCGATCCCGCTGCACCCCGGCGCGGCCGCCGTCTATCGCCGCTGGCACGGGTAAACGTCGTCAGGAGCGGACGAGGCGGGCGATGGCGTCGGTGGCTTCCTTGATCTTGGCTTCCGCCTCCGGACCGCCCGCGACCGCGGCGTCCACCACGCAGTGGCTGATGTGGTCCTCGAGCAGTCCCATCGCCACCGCTTGGAGGGCCTTGGTCATGGCCGACACCTGGGTGAGGATGTCGATGCAGTACTTATCCTCCTCGACCATCCGCTGCAGGCCGCGTGCCTGGCCCTCGATGCGGCGCAGCCGCTTGAGGTAGTCATCCTTGGCGGTGATGTAGCCGTGCGCCGCGTGCTCGGGCGCCGCGTGGTCGTGGGGGGTAGCTGCCACCGGTGTCTCCTCGCTGCCTGCCGGTCCGGGAACCGGATTAATACCCCCCTAGGGTACAGTTTCGCGCTGGACTTGTCAGGTCGGCGGCGTGTTCGCCCCGACTGGCGGGACGGGCGGACTCCTGGCGAGGACTTCGGCGACCCGTCCGATACCGCCGCGGTCACAGGCCGAGGCCGATCCCGCCGAGCGACCGGAGCGGCGGGACGAGACAATTGCGGTATGAGTTCGCACCCCCGGCCCGCGCTCGCCGTCATAGGCGGCAGCGGGTTCTACGATTTCTTCGACAACGAGGCCACCACCGTCGAGGTCGAGACGCCTTACGGCGCGCCGAGCGCGCCGATCGCGGTCGGGGAGGTGGAGGGCAGGCCGGTGGCCTTCCTCCCGCGGCACGGCAAGAACCACGAATTCGCCCCCCACACCCTGCCGTACCGGGCCAACCTGTGGGCGCTGCGCTCGCTGGGCGTGCGCCGGATCTTCGCGCCGTGCGCGGTCGGCAGCCTGCGCGCGGATTGGGGTCCCGGCACGGTCGTGGTGCCGGACCAGCTGGTGGACCGGACCTCCGGCCGTCGGCAGACCTACTTCGAGGGCGGCGGCATCCACGTGTCCTTCGCCGATCCGTACTGCGAGGAACTGCGTGCCGCCGCGATCAAGGCCGAGTCCGACGCGCTGCACATGATGCACGCGGCCACCATGGTGGTGGTGGAGGGGCCGCGGTTCTCCACGCGCGCGGAGAGCCGGTGGTTCGCCGCGCAGGGCTGGGAACTGGTGAACATGACCGGTCACCCGGAAGCCGTGCTCGCCCGCGAACTCGAGATGTGCTACGCCGCCGTCGCGTTGGTGACCGATCTGGATGCGGGCCTGGAAGAGGGTGAGGGCGTGCACGCCGTCGACGTCTTCGCCGAGTTCAAGCGCAACCTCACACCGTTCAAAGAGCTCATCCGCCGCGCGGTGGCCGCGGTGGACGGCGCCGACACCTGCGAGCGATGCCGCGTCCACGCGGGCGTGTCGCTGCCGTTCGAACTGCCCTGACAACGTGAGTGGAGACTCGCGGAGTTCCGGACACCGTCCTCCTCGGACGTCCTCGGCCTGCACCCGGCCGGGTGCAGGCGTCGGTTCCCGCGTCACTCGGGCCGGTTTCACACACCAAAATGTGGCCGAAATCGAATCGCGCGAGGTGAAACGGCTTGACTCAGTGCGCTTTCGGCGCGAACGCCGCCGCGTGGGCGTTCGCCCACTGCTCGAAGGTACGCGGCGGGCGCCCGGTCACCTGCTCGACGGTCGGGTGGAGCGTCGCCTCGTCCAGCGTGCCGTCGACGAAGAAGCTGAGGAACGCGTCGACGTACTCCCGCGGCATGGTGGCGGCCAGTTCGGCCTCGGTCTCCTCGTCGCTGAGTTCGTGCGCCACGAGCGGTCGGTCCAGCACCGCGGCGAGCACCGCGATCTGGTCCGCCGGCCGCAGCGCCTGCGGGCCGGTCAGTTCGAGTACCTGCCCGTCCAGTTCGCCCTCGACCAGCGCCGCCGCCGCGACCGCCGCGATATCGGCGGGGTCGATCGCGCCGACCCGCACGCCGGGGAACTGCACCCGCACGACGTCGCCGACCGCGAGCTGCGGCAGCCAGCGCAGCGCGTTGGACATGAACGACCGCGGCCGCAGGAAGGTCCAGCTCAGCTCGGACGCGCGCACGGCTTGCTCGGACAGCGTCATGTAGCGGGACACGGCGTTGTCCATGTCCTGCAGCGCGGCCGAGCCGCTGGAGAGCAGCGCGACCCGGTGCACCCCGGCCTTTTTCGCGCGTTCCAGCAGGTCGGACAGGTCGTTGTAGCCGGGGAGCAGAAACAGCCCGTGCACGCCGTCGAGCGCGTCGGTCAGCGTCTCCGGCCGGTTGAGATCGCCGGTGACGGCCTCGACGCCCGGCGCGAACGCGGCCTTCGCCTGGTCGCGGACGAGCGCTCGCACCTGCTCGCCCCGCTCGCTCAGCGTTCGCACCAATTCCGCGCCGATATTCCCGGTGGCGCCGGTGACCAGGATCATTTCGTCTCCGTGTCTATTCGGTAGCGCCTGCGGCGCTGCGTGTTCGCGGCCCCTTCAGGCTCGCGAGCGGGCCATGCTCGATCTCGCTCCGCGCGAAAAGCCGCCGGAGCCAACGGGTTTCGCAATGGGTATGGCCCCTTGTCGAACATAGGGTATCCGGCGGGTTTCTGCCTGAGGGCAGCGTGCCTACCACGGGAAGCCGCGTTCGACGTGGCCAACCGAGCGCGCCGGTGGCCATGGTCGGACACTCCGGGGTTAGGCTCGCGCGGTGGACACCCCGTTGCGGCTCGAGGTCATCGTGGCCAGCGTGCGTCCGGAGCGGTTCGCCCCGGTGGTCGCCGACTGGTTACTGCGCACACTCCGCGCGCATGCCGAATTCGACACAGGCGTCATCGATCTCGCGCACACTCCGCTGCCGATCGATCTCACCGAGACCGAGCAGACCGTCGCCTACCGTGCTCGACTGCGCGCGGCTGACGCCTTCGTCGTGGTCACCTCGGAATACAACCACGGCTACCCGGCCTCGCTGAAGACCGCGTTCGACACCGCCAAACACGAATGGCGCGCCAAGCCGATCGCTTTCGTCTCCTATGGCGGTCTTTCCGGCGGGTTGCGCGCGGTGGAGCAGCTGCGTCAGGTCGTCGCCGAGATCCACATGGTCTCGGTTCGCGAGACGGTCAGTTTCCATCAGGCCAAGAAGCGATTCGACGAGGCGGGTGAGACCCGCGACGGCGCCGCGATCGACGCCGCCGAACGGATGCTGCGCCAATTGTCTTGGTGGGCCCGCCTTTTGCGGGCCGCACGGGCCGCCGACCCGTATCCCGGCTAGCCCGCTACCCGGCCGGCACGGCGCG
This sequence comes from Nocardia sp. NPDC051787, assembly GCF_040681325.1. Lineage (NCBI taxonomy): Bacteria > Bacillati > Actinomycetota > Actinomycetes > Mycobacteriales > Nocardiaceae > Nocardia > Nocardia sp. NPDC051787. The sequence goes on along the minus strand of NZ_JBFAYO010000015.1, from coordinate 9,905 downwards.
GCGGCCGCGCGGCTGACCGATGTAGGTGGCCTCGCGCGGGATCGACACCAGCGTCAGGTCGACCTGCGCGGTGCCGGTACGCAGGATCACGTGATTGCCGATCGCGCCGGGTTGCTGGATGGCCAGGTCGGGGCGGGTGGCGGGCCAGCCCATCGGGTCGCCCGTCACATAGATGGTGGTGACGCCGGCGTGCGGCGCCGGTGCCAGCACGCCGTCCACCACCGTGGCGGTGAATCCCGCATCGGACTGGTGGGTTTCGACCGCGATGGTCAGCCGCTCCGGATTGCCGATCGTCGTGGCCAGGTTCTCCCATGCCTGCGCCCGGTCGGTGCGGATCAGGATCCGCTCGCCGACCGCGAGTGCCCGGAACACCAGCTGCTGCGCCAAGTACAGCTCGCCCGCGACGTACACCGTCGAGATACCTGCGCCTACGATGCGGACCGCGACGCCGTTTCCTTCGTCGTCCGAGCCGATCAGCTGGCCGCAGCCGGAGGAAGGCAGGTGCAGCACGTCGAGCACGTCGATGGGGTATTCGATCATCGGAACGGTATCGTCCAGATCGGGGACGGCGATCGGCAGATGGGCGAGCAGTCCGTCGCGGTGGCGTCCGTTCATCGAGACCATGCCCGGCAACTCGGTCCGCTCCGGCAGTTCCCGCGTGGTCAGGCGCCATGCGGCGCCGATGTTCACCGACTCGGCCGAATTGCCGGGGCGCAGCCGCACCGCCACCGTGGTGCCGCGCGACGGCGCCACCCACAGCTGGGCGAGCAGGTCGGAGCTGAGGCGCTTCGGGTCGACGCCGCTGCCGATGTTCACGTTGTTGCCGATTTCGGCGTAGCGCCAGCGGTGTTCGAGGCCGCGCGGGTCGTAGCCGCCGGTGATCTGCAGGACCGCCTTGCGGATCTCCGGCGCGGTCAGGATGCGGGCGTTGCAGCCGGCGTCCTCGAGCGTGCGCATGATGCGCTGGGTGGCGATGGTGACCGCACGCGAGGCGCCCTCGGCCCCGCCGCCGCGCCGGGCCGCCGCCTCCGGGCAGGCCACCGCGTCGAAGCTGATCGCGAGCCATACCGTGCGGTGTGCGGTGGCGGGCAGTGGACCGAGCAACGATTCGTAGATCGGGCCGGCGGGCGTGCCGGAGCGGCTGCGGTGCCCGTGGCTGATGATGTCGATGCCGCTGAGCAGGATATCGTGCTGGTTCAGGCATTTCGCCAGCTCCGACAGTGGAAGCAGGTGCGAGGCGTGCACCGTGGTGCGGCCGATCCTGGTCAGGCCGCCCGGCGGGGGAAGCACCTCGACCACCGTCACCACACGGCTGCCGTCCCAGAACAGTCCGAGTGAACGTCCGTCCGTGCCGCGGTAGTCGATCGTGTCGCCGATCTCGTACTCCCGGTGGGTTTGATAGCGCCACCAGGTGGTGATCCAGTCCAGCACAGTACGTTTGGCGACGGTGATGAGCGGGATCAGTATCGCGACCACCGCCACGCCGAGCGCCGGCAGTCCGGGCAGCCCGGCGAGCAGCGCGATCACTCCGGCGATCACCCCGAGGATCTGTGCGATCAGCAGATTCTGCATCGAGACGCGCCCGAGCAGCGGTCGTGGTCCCGCGCCGGCCGGTTCCGCCATCATCGTCCCCCATGTACCCGGTGTCGGCCGGTTTGTCGTGGCCGAGCTGAACAAGAGTCCTCGGGAACTGTACTGTGTTCGGCGAACGCGAGCACTGTTCGGGGGAGGAATAATGCCTTCAAAACCCACTACACGCTGGCAGGTGAGCGGCTACCGCTTTCTGGTCCGGCGGATGGAGCACGCCTTGGTGCGCCGGGACGTGCGAATGCTGCACGACCCCATGCGTTCCCAGTCCCGCGCGTACGCGGTCGGTCTGATTCTGGCGTGCGTCGTGCTCGCGGGCTGTGGTGTGCTGGCGTTGCTGCGTCCACAGGACAAGATCGGCGACAACAAGATCCTGATCGGCAAGGATTCCGGCGCGGTCTACGTGGTGCTCGACGACGTGGTGCACCCGGCACTCAACCTGGCCTCCGCGCGATTGGCCGCGGGCGAGGCGGCCAAGCCGGCGATCGTGAAGGAATCGGAGCTGGGCAAGAAGCCGCGCGGCCAATTGATCGGCATCCCAGGCGCTCCCGGCTCGCTGCACTTCGACAAGGAGGGCAAGGGGCGGGTCTGGACGGTGTGCGACTCGTTGAAGACCGACGGCAGCGACGACCGCAGCAGCTCCGTGCTGATCGGTGATCTGGAACTGGGCGACAAGGCCGCGCCGATGGGTAAGGACAAAGCGCTGCTGGTGAAGGGCAAGGACGCGGCCTACCTGGTCTGGAACAAGACGCGCGCTCGTGTCGACATGAACGACCCGTTCGTTACCGGACCGCTGAACATTCGGGGGATGACCCCGCGGCCGATCAGCGAGGGCCTGCTCAACGCCATTCCTGAGGTCGATCCGATTATCCCGCCGAAGATCACCGATCCAGGCGGGCAACCGTCCGGGTATTCGATCAACGGCTTGAAGATCGGCACAGTCGTCCAGCTCGATGGCAAAGCCAATCAGAATTACGTCCTGCTGCACGACGGTCTGCAGGCCGTCAGTCCGTTCACCGCCGAAGTGATCCGTGGCTCGCAGCGCAACCCCGACCACGGCACCGCCATCGAATCCTTCGACAAGACCAACGCACCGGAGTCGCGGGCACTGAACGTCGACACCTACCCCGAGACCGCGCCGACGATCATCCAGCCCAAGGCGCGCCCGGTGAGCTGCATGTCGTGGAAGCCGATTCCGGGAGTCGCGGGCAATACCGATGTCGCCGTGCGGGCGGAACTGTCGTTCATCGACGGGAGCGATCTGCCGATGTCCAGTGGCGCCAAGCTGGTTCCGCTCGCGCAGGCCGACGGCAAGGGCGACAACGTCGACTCGGTGTACTTCCCGCCGGGTTCCGGCGCCTTCGTCCAGACCACCGGCATCGAACCGGACAGCAGGCGCAAGGACAGCATGTTCTACGTCGCCGACACCGGTGTTCGCTTCGGCATCAAGGACAATGAGGCCGCGAAGGCGCTCGGCATGGACGTCGAGTCCGGTGTCGAACCTGAACCGGCGCCTTGGCCGATCGTCGGTCTGCTCGCCAGCGGACCCACCATGGGCCGTGACGCCGCCATGGTTGCCCACGACGGCGTCGCACCGGACTCCGCACCCGCCAAGCAGCCGGTCGCCTCGGCGAAGTAGGGATTATCCCCGCGGCTGTGCATACCAGCGGCCCAGGACATCGGCGGTACCTGCGGGATTCACCGTAAGTACCTCGCTGGCCGCATGTGCCCGGCCTCGATGAGAACGTCGATGGCCGTGGCCTTCGTGCCGCAGGTGCGGGCGTCGCAGTCGATGTGGTCCTGTGTCACCCAATGGGCTTCGTGCACCGGGTAGGGCCTGCGCGGTGCGGCGTGGGGTCCGACGTGTTTCCGGGCCTCACCGGTGAGGTCGGGCGGCTGGGACGCGCTGTCGATCAGCCAGGGCAGCACCCAGAACAGCAGGATGAGTAGTCCGACGACGGCGGCTGCGACTATCAACACGGCTGCGAGTTCTGCGGGCACTATTGCCCACTTCCGTCGAATGGCCGGTAGGCGAGTGCCCAGTTGTATTCCGGGCTGATGGTGATCAGGGAACAGACCCGGCAGATGCGGCCGGGGCCGCCGATGTGCTCGAGGGTCGGTGTGATCACTGCGGCGATATCGAGGCGGCGGACGATGACCAACAGCCGATGCAGCGGGTCGTCGATATCGGGACGCATCCGCACGGTTTTCACCAGGTCGTAGCCGAGCCGGGTAGCCAGTGCCAGGATCGCCTGCTCATCGTGCTGCCACCCTTGCCCGCTCACGTCGTCACGCAGGTAGCCGAGCGCTTTGGGGCGGGCTTGCGAGGTGTGCGGCGGTGTCATCTGTGGCCGTGCCATGCGGTGTCTCTTTCGGGTCGACGGGAGAATCGAGCGTCCGGCGCCGGGGGCTTGCGCCACCGATCCGCAACCCTTTGCGGCCGATGTGCCCTGGAGATGGCATTGGCCCGGCGCCGGAGCCATCGATAGCTTCGGCCGCTGCTGGCCGTGCGACGACTGCCCCGGCCGATCGGTCGGATTGCGCGATATCTGCCGTTTGCCGCCGTGAATTGTGTTGTGCGGAATAGAGTTCCGGGTATTGCGTATCGCTTCGGATCTGGGGGCCGGATGTGACCGATTCACCGTTCATCGCCGTGTGGGACTCGCCGCGGTTCCGGCAGTTGCTCGCCTCGGGCAAGCCAGGCGCGGCGCTGGCGCTCGTGCGTAAGCAGATGGGTTTGTCTCAGGCGGATTTCGCGGAGTTGCTGCACTGGGATCGCACGCACGCCGGGCGGGTCGAGCGGGGTGAGGTCGGCACGATTTTCGATGTGCGCGAACTGATCCGGGCGGCGGACGCGCTGGGCATACCACGGTCTGCGTTATTGCCCCTCTTGCTCGGTGATGCCGACGCGGGGACCATCGAGGGCGGGGGCGGTGAAGGAGTCGATGACGTGGATCGCAGGCAATTCGTCCAGACAGCGACGCTAGCGGTGACGGCGGGTGTGGCGGCCGATGTGCCGTGGTCGGGTCCGATGCGAGTCGGGACCGGTCACATCGCATATCTGGAGAAGGTGACTCAGCAGCTGTGGGAGCACGACAACGTGTACGGTGGCGCCAGGATCGCTGACTTCGCAGTACAGCAGTACCGTCTGGCTCGTCGCCTGGTCGATCATGGCGAATATGGTTCTCGCATCGGCGCGGACTTGATCGATGCTACCTGTCGCCTGGCCGGTTTGGCGGGTTGGGTGGCCGAAGACAGCGGGTGGGTTGACCTGGCAAGGCGGTTCTACACGGAGGCGGTTCTCCTCGCCGAACAATGCGGAGAAGAAGAGTTGCTGGAGGACGCCATCGCGAACATGTCGTTCCTCGCCACGGAACGTCCGGCGAGCCGCGAGCCGGTACGCCTGGCGCAGCGTGCGAGCGAACTCGCACGCCGAATCCCTTCCGCGCGTTTGAATGCGCTTCGCGCTGCACGAGAAGCCGTGGCACACGCAGCTGTCGGCGAGCAACGTGAATTCGAACAGACCATGACCCGCGCTTGGCGGGAAGTGGACCGTGGTCTCGATGATTCAGAAGACGCGATCTGGTTGCACTTCGTCACACCGACCGAGATTCGGTCCATCGAGGCGAGGGGCCGTTCCTACTTAGGGCAGCACCGCAGGGCGGCAATCGTCTATCACGAGGCGGTCAGCGGTGGGGGATCCATGCCTCTCCGAGACGAGGCGTCATATCGTGCCTACTTCGCGGCGTCGCTTGCTGGCCTCGGCGATCTCAGCACGGCAATCGCCGAGGGGCATGCAGCCTTGTCCCTGCTGGAAGGCCCGGTCAGCTCTCCTCGCTTGGTGGAAGAGCTTCGACCGGTACGAGTCGGTGTTTCGCGGTTGCGAGGAGACGATGCCGAATACTTCCGTCGCCGGTTCGATTCCCTGTGTGGTGCGGCTACGGGACACGGTGGATCCTTCCGATCGACGTAGGCCCACTCTGTTCCGAAGTGTGCGCAGAGCAAGGACCAGCACTGAGCATTGCTTGGGCCGTGATGGATGGTCAGTCCTGCGCCAGCGCAACGGTTCCGGTCAAACACTGATCGGTCGTATCCGGTGGAACCGAACCCCCGGCTGGTGCGTCATAGACTTCGGAGGACTTGTGGCGGCGCGATAGGAGGCACTGGTGGGAGGACGCACAGGAGCGGCCGTGATGCTGGCGGGAGTGTTGACGCTTGCCGGGTGCACGCAGCCGACCGACGAGGCGGCGACACCGAGCGCGAGCATCGACAAGAAGGCCGCTACTGCGGCGCTGTGGGATCCATGCACGCAGATCAGTGACCAGACACTGCGCAGTCTCGATGTCGATCCAGCGACACGTGAGTCAGGCGTCGGAGGAGTCCAGACGGAGGGATGGAAGATGTGTAGCTGGAGCCCCTCGCCAAGGAAGGACTACTCTTTGACGGTCGATTCTTCAATCTTCACGGTTGACGACTTCAAGAAGAAAGAAGGGAATGTCGATTTTGTCGATATCTCTGTGAAGGGCCGCAGCGGGTGGCGGTATCACCGTTCGAACGATAAGAAGAATGAGAAATGCGATCTGCTCTTCCCGTCGAGTCAGGGAGTACATGGAATTTCGTTCTATAACCTGTCACCCAGTGCTAAGACGGTGCCATGCGATCGGGCCCTCGCCGCTGCTGATGTCCTAGTACCGTTGTTCCCGAAGTGAGGGGAAGCAGATGGGGACCAGCGAGGACGTTACGTTGTGGCGGTATCTTGCCGATGAGGCGAAGGCTGGCCGTCTATATCTCGACGATTCCGTCTCTCGTGACTGCCTGAAGGCATGCGAGGATCGGATCCAGGTGTACACCGAGTGCCGCATGATGCTTGGGAACATGGACAAAGTCACTGGTCTGGGTGATTTCCCATGTGCCGACGAGCTCGCAAAGATGCTGGGCTTGAAGGCAAGCGGCGGTGAGGGTGACTTCGATTCGGCCCTCGCCGAGCACATCACTGTCCTGGAGCTCATCCGGGATACGATCAAGGTCTCGGTTGACCGCTTGGTGGAGCAGGAGCGGGTCAATGCGCAGGCTCTGGCGAATGTCCAGATCAACTGATCGGGGGAGTGGTTGTGGGTATCCCCGTGATTGTGCCATCGGCGGTGGGTGCGGTGATGGCACCAATCGTGCCGTAGCCGACGTAGGGTTCCTCTTCCCTGGGGCATGCGCCGTCGCCTGGTCGGGATCAAGGACAAAGAGGCCGCGCGAAGGCGCTCGGCATGGATGCCGAATCCGGTGTCGAGCCCCCGGAACCGGCGCTGTGGCCGATCCTCGGGCTGCTCGGCAGCGGCCCCACCATGGGCGCTGACGCCGCCATGGTGGCCCACGACGGCGTCGCGCCGGACTCCGCACCCGCCGAGCAGCGGGTCGTCTCGGCGAGGTAGTCGGTCGGCGATGCGTCCGGCATGCTCGAACTCCGCGAGTCAGCGGCTGCTGCTGAGGCGTGGCGAGCGGCACCCACCCCGCGATTTCGTGTGTCCACTTCGACCAGATATGGGCATATAGTATTCCGAAATAGTATGCTAGAAGCTCACGAGTTATATACATGCTGGAGGTGGAAGATGTCGCGAACGATGATCGACATCGATGACACGGCTTTGGCTGAGGCCGGTGATCTGCTTGGCACCACGACCAAGAAGGACACCGTCAACGCGGCGTTGCACAAGGTCATCGCGTTCTATCGACGGTCTGCCGCACTGGAGCGGATGATGGCTCGGTCCCAGAGCGGTGCGTACGACGACGTCGTCGCGCCGGGGCGCAAGGCTGAGGCGTGGCGGTAGAGCGATATCTCATCGACACCAGCGCCCTGGCGCGGATGGGCCATCCCGCCGTTGCTTCGGTGTGGACGGGCACTGTGCAGGCGGGTTTGGTGCACATCTGCGCGGCGATCGAGACAGAATTCCTCTACTCATCCCGGTCCCTGGCGGATTTCGAGCAGGATCGGGATGACCTTGCCGACATCTATCCCTGGCAACCGATGCCCGAGCGAGTCTGGGAGCGCGTGCGGGAAGTGCAGTACGAGATGGCCAAACGGGGCTGCCTACGGAGTGCAGGATTGGCCGATCTCCTTGTGGCAGCTACTGCAGAGCTGGGCGGATTGACAGTGCTGCACTATGACGCGGACTTCGACACCGTTGCGCAGATCACCGGTCAGGCCACGCGGTGGATCGTTCCCGCAGGAACAGTGTGATTCAACGTGCACGCTACCTGTCATGCGTGTGCCGTTCGCCCGAGCACCAACCCTGGCCCGCTCACTTCGTCGCGCAGATAACCCAGTGCTTTTGGGCGGGCTTGTGCGGTGTGCGGCGGTGCCATGTGTGGCGATGTCATGCGGTGTCTCTTTCGGGTCGACGGGAGAATCGAGCGTCCGGCGCCGGGGGCTTGCGCCACCGACCCGCAACCCTTTGCGGCCGATGTGCCCTGGAAAAGGCATCGGCCCGGCGCCGGAGCCATCGATAGCTTCGGCCGCTGCTGGCCGTGCGACGACTGCCCCGGCCGATCGGTCGGATTGCGCGATATCTGCCGTTTGCCGCCGTGAATTGTGTTGCGCGGAATAGAGTTCCGGGTATTGCGTATCGCTTCGGATCTGGGGGCCGGATGTGACCGATTCACCGTTCATCGCCGTGTGGGACTCGCCGCGGTTCCGGCAGTTGCTCGCCTCGGGCAAGCCAGGCGCGGCGCTGGCGCTCGTGCGTAAGCAGATGGGTTTGTCTCAGGCGGATTTCGCGGAGTTGCTGCACTGGGATCGCACGCACGCCGGGCGGGTCGAGCGGGGTGAGGTCGGCACGATTTTCGATGTGCGCGAACTGATCCGGGCGGCGGACGCGCTGGGCATACCACGGTCTGCGTTATTGCCCCTCTTGCTCGGTGACCCTGACGCGGGGACCATCGAGGGCGGGGGCGCTGAAGGAGTCGATGACGTGGATCGCAGACAATTCGTCCAGACAGCGACGCTAGCGGTGACGGCGGGTGCGGCGGCCGATGTGCCGTGGTCGGGTCCGATGCGAGTCGGGACCGGTCACATCGCATACATTCGTGCTGTAACTCAACGCTTGTGGGAACACGACAACGTATACGGCGGCGGCAGGATCGCTGACTTTGCGATCGAGCAATACCGTCTTGCTCGCAGACTGGTGGACCACGGTGAATACGGTCCCCGCGTCGGCGCGGACTTGATCGATGCCGCCGGTCGGCTAGCTGATTTCGCAGGTTGGGTGGCCGAAGACAACGGCTGGGTGGATGTGGCGAGGCGGTTCTACATGGAGGGAGTTCTACTCGCCGAGCAAGGCGGAAAAGATGAGTTGTTGACCAACGCCATCGCGAACGTGGCCTTCCTAGCCACGAAACGTCCGACGAGTCGTGAGCCGGTACGCCTGGCCCAGCGTGCAAGCGAACTTGCGCGTCGAGTCCCTTCAGCGCGTTTGAACGCGTTGCGTGCTGCGCGAGAAGCAGTGGCGCACGCGGCAGTTGGCGAGCGACGCGAGTTCGAACAGGCCATGATCCGCGCCTGGCGGGAGGTCGACCGCGGTCTCGATGATCCCGATGACCTGACATGGTTGCAGTTCGTCACCTCGGCCGAGATCCGGTCCATCGAGGCCAGAGGTCGATCCTACTTGGGACAGCACAGCAGGGCGGCGACCATCTATCGCAAGGCGACCAGCAGCGCAGGAACCATGCTTCTGCGAGACCAGGCGTCATACCGTGCTTACTTCGCGGCGTCGCTTGCTGGCCTCGGCGATCTCAACACGGCAATCACTGAAGGGCACGCAGCCTTGTCGCTGCTGGAAGGCCCGGTCAGCTCTCCGCGTTTGGTGGAAGAGCTTCGACCAGTGCGAGTCGCTGCCGAACGAATCTCCGGAGACGAGGGCGAACGTTTCCGCCTTCGCTTCGACGCACTGTGCGGTTCGACTGTGGGGCAGGGCAAGTCTCTCGCGTCGACATAGCCCGCTTGCTGTCTCAAAGCGCAACCTGCAGAGCGAGCACCGAGTTGGGCTGATGAATTGGAAGTTCAGCTGTGCACCGGCGCAACGGTTCCGGGGTCCAACCGCCGACTTGTCAAGCGATCCGGGTGGAACCGTATCCATGGCCGGTGCGTCATACACTTCGGGGGACGTTTGACGGCTGGACGGGAGGCGCTGGTGGGACGACGAACAGGGGCAGCCGCGGTGCTGGCGGGGGTAGTGGTGTCGACGATCAGGTAATTCCCCCGGGCTGCCGTCACGGAATTCCTCCATTGGGCGTGCCTCGTTGCGAGCGTAGCGAGCGCTCTCGGCTGGATC
>NZ_JBFAYO010000014.1:0-182942 GCF_040681325.1 Nocardia sp. NPDC051787 | reverse complement strand
AACACACCGGTACGCGTCCCTCGCAAGGTTCGCGGCACCACCCCCGCCGACTCCAATGCTTCCCATCCGGTCTCCAGCAACAACCGCTGCTGCGGGTCCACCGCCAATGCCTCCCGCGGTGACAACCCGAAGAATCCCGCATCGAACAAATCCGCATCCAGCAAGAACCCGCCGCCGCGGCAATACGACCGCCCCGGCCGTCCGGCGTCACTGTCGAACAGCGTCCCCAGATCCCAGCCCCGATTCACCGGAAAGTCCGATACCGCGTCCGCGCCACGAGATACCAAGTCCCACAGTCCCGCGGCGTCGGCCACCCCACCCGGATAACGACAACCCACACCCACGACGGCAATCGGCTCGCGCATGGATTCCTCGACCGCCGCCAACTGCTTGCGGGCCTGGTGAGAATCCGCGATCGCTCGCTTGAGGTATTCGCGCAGCTTCGCCTGGTCGGCCATCGGTCATTGCCTTTCACATCACGTCGAAAGAAGCGAGCAGGTGTGTCGGTGAAATTCAGTCGAGCTCGTCGACGAGCGCGTAGAGCTCGTCGTCGGTCGCCGAATCGAGATCGCCATCGAAATCGGTATCGGTGGTGACCATGCCCAGCAGTTCGCGCAGCCGTGCCGCGATCACCGCCGCGTGGCCGGTCGAGGTATCGGTGAGGGCGGCGGTGATGCCCGGCCGCAGTTTGTCGATCAGTTCCAGCACCGGCACTTCCGACGACTCCGTCTCGAATCCGAGCTGCCCGAGCAGATGCTCGGCCAGCGCCGCCGGGTTGGCGTGATCGAAAATCAGCGTCGCGGGCAGGGATACACCCAGCGCCTTGCCCAGTTCGTTGCGCAGCTCGACGGCCATGAGCGAGTCGAAACCGAGCTCCTGGAACGGCCGGTCCCGGGTGACCATCGTGTCGTCACCGTGGCCGAGCACCGCCGCGGCCCGCGCCCGCACGAATTCGACGAGCGTCTGGGTCCTAGCGCCGGGTTCGAGCCCGGCGAGCCGGCGCGGCAGATCCGCTTCGGCGGTCGAGGCGGCGACGCGGCGCACCCGGATACGGACCAGCTCGCGCAAGGGCGGGGGCACACCGGACTCGTTGGCGCGCAACGCATCCTGGTCGAGCCGTGTCACAGCGAGCACCGGCTCCCCCGTCCGCACGGCGGCGTCGAACAGTTCCAGTGCCTCGGCCGGATCCAGCGGCAGCAGCCCCGAGCGGGCGAGCCGCCGCAGATCCACATCGGCCAGGTGGCCGCTCAACTCACTGGTCCCGGTCCACAGGCCCCACGCCAGCGAGGTCGCGGGCAGACCCAGCCCGTGCCGGTACTCGGCAAGGCCGTCGAGATAGGCGTTGGCGGCCGCGTAGTTCGCCTGACCCGCCGTGCCCAGCAGTCCGGCGACCGAGGAGTACAGCACGAACGCCGCCGAAGAGTGGTCGAGGGTGAGCTCGTGCAGATTCCATGCCGCGTCGAGCTTCGGCCGCAGCACCCGGTCGAGCTGATCTCGGGTCATGGCCGTGACGACGCCGTCGTCGGTGATACCGGCGGTGTGCACGACCGCGCCGATCCGGCGATCGCCGATCGCGGCCGCCAGCGCGTCACGGTCGGCGGCATCGGCGGCCGCGACGGCGACCCGCGCGCCCGATGCGGTGAGTTCCGAGATCAATTCGGCCGCGCCCGGTGCCCGGTCGCCGCGCCGGCTGATCAGCAGCAGATCCCGCGCGCCATGTCGAGTGACCAGATGACGGGCCAGCAGCGCACCCAATGCGCCGGTGCCACCGGTGATCAGGACCGTGCCGCCGGTCCAGTCCGGCGCCGGTCCGGCGACCTGCCGCACTCGTTCGAGCCGGGCGGCGACCACATGACCGTCGCGGATGGCGACGTGCGGTTCACCGGATCGCGCGGCGGAATCCACGAGCTCGCGCGAACGCTCGGACCCATCGATTTCGACGACGGTGATCCGCCCCGGATTCTCCGCCGCCGCCGACCGCACGAGCCCGCGGACACCGGCCTGGCCCAGCTCCCCTGCCGCGGTGACGATGGCCAGCCGCTGCCCCTCGGACCGGGCCAGCCAGTCGCGGACGGTTTCCAAGGTCGCGCCGAGCACCGCTTTCGGCCCGCCGGTCGGTGCCTCGATGACCTGCACGCCGACACTGTCGCGGTCGGTCGGCACCGGCCGCCACCGCGGGACGAGCAGCCCGTCGACCTCGGTGCCCGTGGTGGCCGCCGACCTCGGGCGCAGTACCAGCGATTCGACCGTGACGACCGGGGACCCGGCCAGGTCGTCGGCCCGCAGTGACACCCGCAGCGAATCGGTGCCCGCCTCGTCGATGCCGATCCGCACCCGCAGCGCGGTCGCGCCGGTGGCGTGGATGCGCACACCGCCCCAGGCGAAAGGCAGCCAGGACTGCGCACTGTCGTCGGCGACCCCCGGCAGCAGCGCGTGCAGGGCCGCGTCGAGCAGCGCCGGATGCAGGTCCACGCGGTCGTTGTGCCGCGGCTCGGGGAGCTCGACCTCGACGACCAGCGCGCCGTCGTCGCGGCGCACCCGCCGCAATCCCTGGAACGCGGGCCCGTAGTGGTAGCCGAGCTGGTGGAGCCGCTGGTAGACGCCGCTGAGATCGATCTCCGCATCGGCGATCGCGGCGATACGCGCACCGGTGCGCTCCGCACCGGCGGGAACCACGAAACCGGTCGCGTGCGTGACCCATTCGCCATCGCCGGTGCGGCGCGAATGCACCTCTGCGGGTCGGCGTCCCTGTTCGTCGGGCAGGCCGATCCCGACCTGCACGGTGACCCCGCCGGAGGGCAGCGTGAGCGGTGCGCCGATGGTCAACTCCGCCAGCTCGTCGCAGCCGGCCTGGCTCCCCGCGTGCAGGACCATATCGACGAGCGCGGTGCCCGCCAGCACGGCCACACCGTCGATGGCGTGATCGGCCAGCCACGACAGCGACTCGACCCCCAACCGGGCGGTGAATCGGATCTCGTCGCGGTTCGCGATCGGGACGGCCGCGCCGAGCAGTTCGTGTTCGACGGCGCCGAGGCCGAGACCCGCGATATTCGCTGCCCGACCGGATGCTTCGAGCCAATACCGCTTGCCTCGGAAAGGATAGGTGGGCAGCGCCACCCGGCGGGCGCCAGGGTAGATGGCGTCCCAGTTCACCCGGTGACCACGCATTCCGACGGAGGCCAGCGCCGTCATGAGGGTCCGCCGCTCGGACCTGCCGCTGCGCAGTACGGGTGCGGCGATTCCGTCGGCCGTGCTGAGCGTCTGCTGCGTAAGCGCTGAAAGCACGCCGTCCGGACCGATCTCGAGGAAGTCGGTGACGCCGGCACGTTCCAGCCACTTGATGCCGTCGAGGAACCGGACCGGCCGGCGAATGTGCCGCACCCAGTACCCGGGGTCGGTCAGGTCAGCGGCGTCGGCCAGCTCGCCGGACACGTTGGACACCAACGGGATTGCCGGCGGGCGGAATTTCAGATCCGCGATGGCGGCGTGGAATTCGCCGAGGACATCGTCCATGTGCGGTGAGTGGAAAGCATGGCTGACCGGAAGTTGGCGCACCTTGCGGCCACGCTCGCGCCACACGGCGGCAACCGCGGTCGCGGCGTCGGCGTCGCCGGAGAGCACGGTCGAGCGCGGACCGTTCACCGCGGCGATCACCACGGCTCCGCCGTACCCGGCCAGCGTCTGGTCGAGCTCGGCCTCGGTGGCCTCGACAGCGATCATCACCCCGTGCGATCGGGCCGCCTGCATGAGCCGTCCCCGCGTGGCGACCAGCGCGGCGGCATCGGCCAGGTCGAATACACCGGCGGCGTGCGCGGCGGCGACCTCCCCGATCGAGTGACCGGTCAGGTAGTCCGGGCGCACGCCGTAACTTTCGACCGTCCGGTGGAGCGCCGTTTCGACGGCGAACAGTGCGGCTTGGGCGAAGTGGGTCTGGTCGAGCAACGCCGAGTCCGCGGAGCCGACCGGAGCGAACATCACCTCGCGCAACGGGCGGACCAGCCCCGGGTCCAGGTGCGCGCAGACCGCGTCGAAGGCTTCGGCGAAAGTCCGTGAGGTGTTGTACAACTCGCGGCCCATCCCGAGCCGCTGGCTGCCCTGGCCGGTGAACAAGAAGCCCAGTTTGGCGCGCGATCCGCGGCGAGCCAGCACCACCGCGGTATTCGGCCGGTCCTGGGCCAGATCGTCGAGTGCCTGGGCGAGCTCGGCGCGGTCACCGGTGAACGCGGCGCGCACGTCGTGGCGGGTCCGTCCGGTCGCCAGGGTGAATCCGATATCGGCGGGGCCGGCACCGGTTTCGTCGAGGTGGTCGCGCAGCCGTGCGGCCATCTCACGCAGCGCGGAATCGTCCTTGGCCGACAGAACCCAGGGCACCGGCTGGTCGGGGGTGCCGGGGTTCGCGGGTTGCGGGAGTGGTTGTTCGATGATGACGTGAGCGTTTGTGCCGCTCACGCCGAAGGACGACACTCCGGCTCGCCGCGGTGCGCCGGTGTCGGGCCACTGGCGCTGTTCGGTCAGCAGCTCCACCGCACCCGCCGACCAATCGACGTCGGGCGATGGCACTTCGGCGTGCAAGCTCTTCGGCAGAATGCCGCGCCGCATGGCTTCGATCATCTTGATCACGCCACCGACACCCGCGGCCGCCTGCGAGTGCCCGATATTCGATTTCAACGATCCAAGCCACAACGGCCGGTCCGCCTGCCGGTCGCTTCCATAGGTCGCCAGCAATGCCCGAGCCTCGATCGGATCCCCCAACCGGGTACCGGTCCCATGTCCTTCCACGACATCGACATCGGCGGCCGACAGCGCCGCGTCGGCCAGCGCCGCCCGGATCACTCGCTCCTGCGCCGGACCCGACGGCGCGGTCAAACCGTTGGACGCGCCGTCCTGGTTCACCGCCGTACCCCGCAGCACCGCCAGGACTTCCCGCCCGGCCGACTTCGCATCCGAGAGTCGTTGCAGCACCAGCAACCCCGCGCCCTCCGACCATCCGGTGCCGTCGGCCGCCGCAGCGAACGCCTTGCACCGGCCATCGGCCGACAGGCCACGCTGACGCGAGAACTCGACGAAGGTGTTCGGGGTGGACATCACGGTCACACCACCGGCCAGGGCGAGATCGCATTCGCCCCGGCGCAGGGATTGCGCCGCCAGATGCAGGGCGACCAGCGACGACGAGCAGGCCGTGTCCACCGTGATCGCCGGCCCTTCGAAACCGAAGGTGTAGGACAGCCGGCCCGACACCACGCTGGAGAGGTTGCCCGCCAGCAGCAGGCCCTCGAACTCGCCTGCCGCGCCCTGCACGCGGACCGCGTAGTCGTCGTACATGGCGCCGGTGAACACCCCGGTGCGGCTGCCCCGGATGTTCGCCGGGTCTATCGCGGCGTATTCCAGTGCCTCCCAGGCCGTCTCGAGCAGCAGTCGCTGCTGTGGGTCGATCGCGGTCGCTTCGCGCGGGGAGATTCCGAAGAACTCCGCGTCGAACAGGTCGGCGTCGTGCAGGAAGCCGCCGTGCTTGGTCGACGAGGTGCCCGGTCGTTGCGCGTTCGGGTCGTAGAGCTCGTCGAGGTTCCAGCCGCGGTTGGCCGGGAACTCGCTGATGGCGTCGACGCCGTCGGCGACCAGCCGCCACAGCTGCTCGGGACTGCGCACCCCGCCGGGATAGCGGCAGGCCATGCCGACGATCACGATCGGGTCGTCGTCGACGGTCGTGGTCGTCGCCGCCACGGTGGCCGCGCGCCGCTGCGGTCGAAGGAGGCCGCCGAGGTGGCCGGCCAGCGCCGTCGGCGATGGATGGTCGAAGACGATGGTCGCGGGCAGCGCGAAGCCGGTATCGGCACCGACGCGGTTGCGCAGCTCCAGACCGGCCAGGGAGTCGAACCCGAGTTCCCGGAACGCGGTGTCGGCGTCGAGGTCGGCGGTGGAGGCGTGGCCGAGCACGGCCGCGCTCGCCTGCAACACATAGTCCAGAATCGCGTCGGCGCGCTCGCCGTCCTCGAGCGCGGCGATGCGATCGGCCCACGCGCCCTCTGCGGTCCGGCTCGCCCGGCGGACCGGTGCACGCAGGATGACCGGAGCCGCCGCGGCGGGCACACCGGAATCGATGGTCGCCGCGACGACGACCGCATCCGGGCTGCCCAGGGCCGCGTCGAACAGCGCCAGCCCTTGGTCGACGGTCAGCGGCGGGGCACCGATGCGTTTCCAGCGCTCGATATCGGCGGCGGCCAGACTCGCCCCCATTCCGACGGCGGTATCCCACAACCCCCACGCCAGGGCGCGGGCGGGCAGACCGAGTGCGGTCCGGTGCGCGGCGAGCCCGTCGAGGTAGGCGTTGGCCGCGGCGTAGTTACCCTGCCCGGCCATGCCGACGGTGCCCGACAGCGAGGAGAACAGGATGAACGCGTCGAGATCCAGGTCCACCGTCGCCTCGTGCAGATGCCAGGCGGCGTCGACCTTCGGGCGCAGCACGGCGTGAATCTGCTCCGCGTCGAGCGAATCGATCATCGCGTCGGCGAGTGTGCCTGCGGCATGGATCACCGCGCGCAGTGGCCGGTCGGACGGGATCGCCGCGAGCACCTCGGCCACCGCCGCCGGATCGGCCATATCCGCCGCGAGCACGTCGGCGCTCGCCCCGGCCGCGCGCAGGTCGGCGATCAGCTCCTCGACCCCGGGTGTCGCGGGACCGCGGCGGCTGACCAGCATCAGGTGCCGTATCCCGTGTTCGGCGGCCAGGTGCCGGGCGAACAGCGCGCCGAGTCCGCCGGTGCCGCCGGTGATCAGCACCGTGCCGTCGGATCGGACCGGTTCTTCCGCGAATTCCGTTGTTCGCGTGGTCAGCCGGGGAATGCGCAGTGCGCCGTCGCGGACGGCGAGCTGGCTTTCGCCGGTGGCCGCGGCGATTGCCGGCCAGTCGCCGATCTCGGTCTCGGCAGGGATATCGAGCACCAGGATCCGTCCGGGGTTCTCGGTGGCCGCGACCCGTCCGAGTCCCCACACCGCGGCACCGGCGAGGTCGGTGACCTGCTCTGTGCTGGTGGTGGCGACCGCGCCGTGCGTGATCAGCAGCAGCGCCGACCCGGTGGGCTGTTCCTGGGCGAGCCAGCGCTGGATCGATTCGGTCGCGTGCACCGTCGCCGCGTGTACCTGTTCCGGGGTGCGGCCGGGCTCGAGCACGACGGCGACGACATGGGCGTGGGTCGTCTCCGGATCGCCGATGGCTACGCTGCGAGCTTCTTCCCGCCCGGCGGTATCCGGCAACGGCTGCCAGGCAACGGCGTACAGCGGCGGCCGGGCCACGAAGCCGGTGGTGGCTGTCGGCCGGAAGTCGAGTGCCCCGACCGTGGCGACCTGCTCGGCGTCGTCGGTCGCGACGGTGAGCTCGACCGAGGCCGGGCCGGTCCGGGCCAGCCGGGCACGCAACGCGCGGGCGCCCGAATGGAATACGCGCACAGTGGAAAACGCGTACGGCAACAGCATCTCGCCGGTGTTCGCGCCCTCGGCGAAGTCGAGTACCAGCGGATGCAGCACGGCGTCGAACAGGGCGGGGTGGATCCCATAGCGCCCGGCATCATCGAAGCCGTCGGGCAGGCGGACCTCGGCGAACAGTTCGTCCTCGCGCCGCCAGACGCGGGTCAGGCACCGGAACGCCGCGCCGTACTGGTAACCGCGCTGGGCGAGTTGGTCATACGCGCGCTCGATCGGCTGTTCGACGGCATCCGGCGGCGGCCACGCACCGTCGAGGATGCGCGCGGGCGGGGCCTCGGCGTCGAGGAAACCGGAGGCGTGCCGGGACCAGTCCCCGTCGCCGGCGGACCGGGCATGGATCGTGAAGGCCCGCCGCCCGGAGGCATCGGCGGCCTCGGCGATCAGCTGCACTTCGACGGGTCCGCCGAACGCAAGCGCGGCTTCCACCACCACTTCCGACACCTGATCGGCCCCGAGCCGGTCGGCGGCGGTGATCGCGAGATCGACGAACGCGGTCGCGGGCACGATCGCCGACCCGGCGATGGCGTGATCGCGCAACCAGCCGTGCTCGGCGGCGGTCAGCCGGCCGCTGAACAACACCTCGTCTCGATCGGCCCGGTCCACCCGGGTGGTCAGGATCGGATGTCCCTCCACGCGTTCGGTGGCGCCGCGCAGCCAGTAGCTGCTGCGCTGGAACGCATAGGTCGGCAATTCGACGGGAGCCGTGGGAGATTCGACCAGTGCGGTCAGGTCGGCGGGCGCGCCGTGCACGTGCGCGGTGGCGATACCGGCCACGAAGGTCTCGTCCTCGGCACGTCCGGCGCGCAGCAGGGAAATCGCGACCGAGGCCGGTGCTTCGAAGGATTCCCGCGCCATGGCGGTGAGCACCGCGTCCGGTCCGATCTCGACGAACACCCGGATGTCCTCGCGCTCGAGGTGGCGGACGGTGTCGAGGAACCGCACGGTGCCGCGCAACTGGCGCACCCAGTGCTCGGGGGAGGTCACCGTGGCGCTGGCCGGCGCCAGCGAAGAGACCAATGGAATCGCCGGTTCGCTGAACGAGACCGATTCGGCGATCCGCCGGAATTCATCCAGGGCGTCGTCCATGTGCGCCGAGTGGAACGCGTGGCTGACCCGCAGGGTGTGGGTCCGATGGCCGGCACGCCGCCATTCGTCCGCGACGGCCGTCACGGCATCGGTGTCACCGGAGATGACGACCGAGGTGGGTCCGTTCACCGCCGCGATGTCGACCGGGCGGCCGGCGATGGACTCGGCCACCTCGCCGGCGGGCGCGCCGATCGCGACCATCGACCCGCCCGCCCTGGCCGCCTGCATGAGCCGGCCGCGGGCGGCGACCAGCTTCGCGGCATCGCCCGATCCGATGACGCCGCCGACGTGCGCGGCTGCGAGTTCACCGATCGAATGACCCGCAACGACATCGGGAACCAGGCCGGCATGCCGGCACAGCGCGGCCAGCGCGACCTCCACCGCGAACAGCGCGGGTTGGGTGTACTCGGTGCGGTCGAGCGCTTCGGCGTCACCGAGCACGACATCGCGCAGCGGCAACGGCAGCCACGGTTCGAACGCCGCGCAGACCTCGTCGAACGCGGTCGCGAACACCGCGGAACGCTCATACAGCTGCTGGCCCATACCGATGTGCTGGGCACCTTGCCCGGTGAACAGGAACGCGGTGCGAGCAGGCCGGGCAGCTCGTCCCGATACCAGGTGTGGCGCGTCGGCCCCGTCGCGCAGCGCGGCCAAGCCGGCGCGCAAGTCCGCGTGGGTACGCCCCAGCACGACGGCACGCTCGGGCAGCAGCGCCCGCGTCCGCACCAGCGAGTGCGCGACCGTGCCGACCGGCGTATCCGGCCGGGCGGCAGCGAATTCCGCCAGCCTGCCCGCCTGGGCACGCAGGGCGTTGCGATCGCGGCCGGACAGCAACCACGGCACCGGCCACGTGGTGTCGGACGGCTCGGTCGCGGTCGCGTGTACTTCCTGCTCGGCTTCTTCGAGGACCAGATGCGCGTTCGTCCCGCTGATCCCGAACGAGGACACACCGGCGCGGCGCGGACGGTCACCACGCGGCCACGCACGCTCCTGTGCCAGCAACTCCACGCTGCCCGACGACCAGTCGACATGCGGGGTGGGCGCGTCGACGTGCAATGTCCTCGGCAACAGGCCGTGTCGCATGGCCTGCACCATCTTGATCACGCCACCGACACCGGCAGCCGCCTGCGTGTGCCCGATATTCGACTTCAGCGACCCGAGATACAGCGGTGCGCCCGCGTCGCGGTGCGCACCGTAGGTGGCGAGGATGGCGTCGGCCTCGATCGGATCGCCGAGCGCGGTACCGGTGCCGTGGGCCTCCACCGCATCGACCACACCGGGGGCCAGGCCCGCATCGGCGAGCGCCGAGCCGATGACCCGTTGCTGCGCGGGACCGTTCGGCGCGGTCAAGCCGTTGGACGCGCCGTCCTGGTTGATGGCGGTGCCGCGGATCAGCGCCAGCACGCGGTGTCCGTTGCGGCGGGCATCGGAGAGTCGTTCGAGCACCAGCACCCCGACGCCCTCTGCCCACGCGGTCCCGTCGGCGGCCGCGGCGAACGGCTTGCAGCGCCCATCGGGCGCGAGCCCGCGCTGGCGCGAGAACTCCACGAACATCCCGGGATTGGCCATCACGGCAACGCCACCGGCCAGAGCCAGCGTCGACTCGCCCGCCCGCAGTGACCGCACCGCGAGGTGAACGGCGACCAGCGACGACGAGCACGCGGTGTCCACCGTCAACGCCGGCCCGAGCAGACCCAGCTGGTAGGCGATGCGACCGGACATCACGCTGGGCGCGGTGCCGGTCAGCACATACCCGTCGGTGCCTGCCGAGGGCGCGTACATGCGCGGCCCGTAGTCGGAAGTGGTGGCGCCGACGAATACCCCGGTCCGCGTCCCGGTCAGCGACTGCGGATCAATGCTCGCGTGCTCGATTGCCTCCCACGATGTTTCGAGCAGCAGCCGCTGTTGCGGGTCCATGGCGAGCGCTTCGCGCGGCGAGATGCCGAACAGCGCCGCGTCGAACCGGCCGACGTCCGCCAGGAAGCCGCCGCGCCGGACGTAGCTGGCACCGGCCCGATCCGGTGACGCGTCGAACAACGCGTCGTCCCAACCGCGGTCGGTGGGAAACTCGGTGATGGCGTCGACGCCGTTGGTCACCACCCGCCACAGCTCGTCGGGTCCGGTGACACCACCGGGGTATCGGCAAGCCATACCGACGATGGCGATCGGATCGTCGGCAACCGCCGCGACGATCTCGGGCCGGTCGCCGCCGTGTGCCGTCCCGGTCAGCTTGCCTTCCAGGTACTCGATCAACGCCGCGGGGGTCGGGTAGTCGAACAACAGCCCGCCCGGCAGGGACAGGCCGGTGGCGCGAGCAAGGGCCTTGCGCAGCTCCACCCCGAGCAGTGAATCGAATCCCAGGTCGCGGAAGCGGGCGTGCGGGTCGACCCGTTCCGAACCGTCGAAACCGAGGACGGCCCGGACGTGGCCGGTCACCAGCGCGGCGGCATCGATGGCCGCCACAGCGGGAGTCGGCTCATCGCCGGACGGCTCGCGGCCGTCCCCGCCGACGTCGTACGTCGCCTGGCGATCGAGGCGCGCACCCTCGTCCGGGCGCCCAGGCCCGTGGCCGATTCCGGCCGGACCTTCGGCCAGGGGGTACCGGCGGCGCTGGAACGGATACGTCGGCAGGTCCACGGTTCGGGCGTTCGCATCGGAAAACAGTGCGGGCCAATCGACCAGCACGCCCCGCACATGCAGTTGCGCGGCGGCCGCCACGAGCGTGCCGGGCTCGTCCCGCTCCTGCCGCAACGCCGGGACAGCGGTCATCCGCTCCGGGAGGACCACCGCGTCGGCGATCAGCGCCGAGCACACCCCGTCCGGTCCGAGTTCGAGAACCTTCGTGACGCCGTGGGTTTCCAGCGCCCGGACGGCGTCGAGGAACCGGACCGGCCGCCGGATGTGCTCGACCCAATAGTCGGCCGATGCCCACTCCGCCGCCGCACCGCCGGTCACCGAGGACACCGCCCGCAGGCGGGGCTGCTCGAAGCGCAGGGCTCCTACCACCGCGGCGAACTCATCGAGCATCGGGGCCATCAGTGGCGAGTGGAAGGCGTGGGAAACGCGTAGCCGCTTGACTTTTCGTCCCCATTCGGCGACCCGCGCGGCGATGTCGAGCACTCCGGCCTCCTGCCCGGCGACCACGACCGCGCGCGGCCCGTTGATCGCGGCGATCCCGAGATCGGGATTGCCGGCCAGCAGTGGCGCGATCTCGGCTTCGGTGGCTTCGAGCGCGATCATCGCACCGCCACTGGGCAGCGCCTGCATGAGCCGACCGCGCGCCGCCACCAGCGTGGCCGCGTCCGCGCGCGAGAGCACCCCGGCCACGTGCGCCGCGGCGATCTCACCGATGGAGTGCCCAGCGACGAATTCCGGTGTGATTCCCCATGATTGCACCAGCCGATACAGCGCCACCTGCAGCGCGAACAACGCGGGCTGGGCGTAGCCGGTCTGATCGAGGCCGTCGCCGGTGGCGATGACGGTGCGCAGCGGCCGGTCGAGAGCCGGGTCGAGATGCGCCGCGACGGCATCGAACTCCGCCGCGAAGACGGGGAATTCGCGATACAGCCGCAGACCCATGGCGGTCCGCTGACTGCCCTGGCCAGAGAACATCACTGCCAGCTCGCCTGGTTCGACCGCACCGGTGCTGACCTGCGCGGACGGCGATCCGTCCGCCAGTGCCGCCAGTGCGCGTCGCAAGGCCGGGCCGCCGGCCGCGGTGACCACGGCGCGGTGATCGAAGCTCGTTCTGGTGCGTGCGAGTGACCATCCTACATCGGCGGGTTCGTGCTCGGCGGCCACGTCCTGCAATCGTTTCGCCTGGCTCGCCAACGCCTCCGGGGTGCGCGCCGAGAGCACCCATGGCACGACCGCGAGGGGGCGGCGCGGCTCGCTCGGTGCCGAAACCTCCGGTCCCTCCCCGACAACGACGTGGCAGTTCGTGCCGCCCATCCCGAATGAACTCACCCCGGCCACGAGCGGCGCGCCGGAATCCGGCCATGCCGAAAGCTGAGTCTGGACAGTGAGACCGAGTTGATCGAGCGGTATGGCGGGGTTCGCGACCGAGAAGTTCAGGCTGGGTGGCAGCTGCCGGTGCCGGAGGCAGAGCAGCACTTTGAGCAGACCTGCCAGCCCCGCCGCGCCTTCCAGATGCCCGATGTTGGTCTTCACCGATCCGATCGGCAGCGGATGCGCCCGTCGGGCACCCAGCACCGCGCCGAGTGCGGCCGCTTCGATCGGGTCACCGACCGGCGTGCCGGTGCCGTGTGTTTCGACGTACTGGACCTGCTCGGCGGTCACCCCGGCACGCCGATACGCTTCCCGCAGGACCTCCTCCTGGGCGGCCGGCCCCGGTACCGTCAGCCCATCGGTCGCACCGTCGTTGTTGACCGCGCTCCCCCGGATCACACCGTGAATACGGTCACCAGCCGCCACCGCGGCGGCCAGCGGTTTGAGCAGCAGCACGACCCCGCCTTCACCGCGCACGAAACCGTCGGCGCGCGCGTCGAACGCGGCGGAGGTGCCGCTCGGCGAGAGGCCGCCGAATCGTTCGGTTGCCACCGCGGCGGCCGCGGACAGGTGCAGGTTCACGCCCGCCACCAGCGCTGTGGACGCCTCGCCCGCGCGCAGACTCTGGCACGCCAGGTGCACGG
Organism: Nocardia sp. NPDC051787; assembly: GCF_040681325.1. Lineage (NCBI taxonomy): Bacteria > Bacillati > Actinomycetota > Actinomycetes > Mycobacteriales > Nocardiaceae > Nocardia > Nocardia sp. NPDC051787. The sequence continues at coordinate 169,725 of NZ_JBFAYO010000014.1, read as the reverse complement.
CCACCAGGGCCGATGACTGCGCCGAATCAATTGTCAGACTCGGTCCGTGCACGCCGAGGAAGTACGAGATCCGATTGGCGATCACACCCCGGCTCACACCGGTCAGCGTGTGATGGGTGATCGCATCGTCGGGCAGTGTCCCGAGCAGCGTCGCGTAGTCGTCGCGGTGGGTACCCACGAAGACCGCGGCGTCGCTGCCGCGCAGGTCGTCGGGCCGGGTGCCGGCGTCTTCCCATGCCTCCCAGGCCAGTTCGAGGACCAGGCGCTGCCGTGGATCCATCGCGGCGGCCTCGCGCGGGGAGATCCCGAAGAACGCGGCGTCGAATCCCTCGACGTCGGCGAGAAACGCACCGCGCCGCTGCGGCCGGCCCGCCGAGTCGGTGAACTGCATCCGGTTCTGCGGCCAGGAGGAGATGGCGCTGGTTCCCGACCGCAACAGTTCCCAGAACGCTGCCGGGCCATCGGCCTGAGGAAGGCGGCACGAGAATCCGATGACGGCGATTTCGGCATTGTCGGTTACAGGTGTCGAACTCAAAACAACTCTCCCCTTTGTCGCCACGGGATATGGTTGACACTCTCGCCGTCGAGGGCGTGACTTCAACGTAACCAAACATGTGGCACAACTCGGTAATTCGCTCAGCACGCGCCGGTAATCCATTGGTAATCGCGGAGTTACAGACGGCGTCGACTTCCGCACACAGCAAATACGCCGCGACCGTCCGGTACGCGGCGTATCGAATTATGGGTCCCGATTACCTGCCGATTATCGAGTCCGCGCCCGGCGGCCGGTGACCCGCTCTCGGATCGCGGCCGTGATCGCATCGGCGTGCTGATTGACGAAGAAATGTCCACCCGGGAACTGCCGCATCTCGAACATGCCGCTCGTGTGCGACCGCCACTCCGAGACCTCCTCGACGGATGCCTTGGGATCCGCATCGCCGGTGAAAGCTGTGATGCCACATCGCAATCGCGGCCCGCCCGCCCACCGATAGCGTTCGATCGCGCGGTAGTCGCCGCGGAGGGCTGGCAGGATCATCGCCGCGATGTCAGGGTCGGTCAGCGCAGTCGATTCGGTCCCGCCGAGACGGGCCACGTCGGCCAGCAGTTCCTCGTCACCGGCCAGGTAGGTCGTCTCGTCCCGGCTGGTACCGGGCCCGCGCCGCCCCGAGACGAACAGCTCGATGAGCTCGGCACCGGCAGCTTCCAGTCGGGCCGCCACTTCGAACGCGAGGATCGCGCCCATACTGTGCCCGAAGAATGCCGTGGGCCGATCGATCCATGGAATTACCGCGGAAGCAATATGATCGGCTTGTTCGCCGATATCGTCGATGACGGTTTCGGTGCGGCGTTCCTGCCGTCCCGGGTACTGCACGGCGACCGCGTCGATTTCCGGTGCCAGCGCGTGCATCAAACGATGGAAATAGGTCGCGGATCCGCCGGCATAGGGAAAACACACCAGCCGATCCGGGGCGTCGGCACCCGGACCGAACCGGCGGATCCATTTGCGTTGATCCGGTCGTGCCGGTGTTTCGAATCGAAGGTTGTCCGCCATGCGAATCCCTTGCTCTGCTCGATCGGATTCCGTGCCGGGCGCCGCGCGAGTTCACCCGCGCGGCGTCCGGCGTGCACCATCAGGACATCAGCCCGAGCTGCTTGGACATCTCGAAGTTGTCGTAGCTGATGCGCCACCAGCAGATCAGGCCGTCACGGAATTCGTAGGTATCCATGCCTTCCATATCGAACCGGCGGCCGGTTGCCGCGACCGGCGGCTCGGGGTGCTCCGGCGGCCAGCCCGAGATACCCCCGGAGAGGGTGCCGGACCCCCGCCACGGAATCACGATGCGGTTGCCGTCCAAGGCGATCAGTGGCGCGGCGGTCGCCTCGAATCGCATATCGGGAAACGCGGTGTAGGTGATCTCGGCGAAGCGGCGGAAATCCGCGTGTCCCGTGCTGAACCGGCCGAACATGGCCGGGTCCTCCACGAGGATGTCCTCGGTGCACATCGACAGTTGTGTGTCGATGTCAGCGGAATTCACCGCCTGGTACCAGCGGCCCATCAGGTCGCCGATCTGGTCGGCGCCGGGCAGCGAGCCGCCCAGATCGGCGCGTGCACCGCGGTAACGGTGGTCGAAGTACTCGATCTTCTCGAGCGATGTCATCGGATGCCTCCAGGTCGATCGGGTAGTTCGTCAGTCCGAGCCGCGCACGGCCAGGGCGTGGGTGAAGTGATTCGCCGGGTCCCACTTCGCCTTGATCTGCTGCAGCCGCGGGTAGGCGCTGCCGAAATACAGCTGATGCCACGGGATCGACGAACCGTTGAGCGCCGGGTCGAGCGGATCGGTGTCGGTGTAGTTGAGCACCGCACCGTCGTTGGCTCCGCCGAGCCCGGGAACACCGCCGGTCGAGGCGTACACCTCGCGGTACCAACGGCGGGTCCAGGCCAGGTGGGCCGCATCCTCCTCCGCAGTGGCCCACATCACCACGTACAGCAACTTGATCACCGAATCACGTTGCGACACAGCCGTATCCGAGGGATCTACGGTGTTGACCCGGCCACCGTATCCGGCGATCTCCACCAGGGTGGCGGGGTTGTCGTAGTCCGGGTCGGTGAGATGGCGATACATCGCCCGCACCTGATCGGCGGGCATGGCGGTGCGCAGATACGCCGACTTGCCCTTGAACCGTCCCTTGCCTTCCCAGCCGTCGCCACCGAGTCCGGCCCATGCGGTCACGTGCACGAGCCAGTCGACTCGCTCGCGCACCTCGACACGGTAGGTCAGGCCGGTGCCGTCGGTGACCGCGGCGAGGAAATCGTCGAGCAGCTGCTCGGCATTCGGGGTAGCCGCGTCGATCTGCGAAGACATCAGGAACTCACCGGCCGAGATGTGCCGGGGCTTGAGCGCGCTGAACAGATTCAGATACGGCGAGTCGAGTCCGGAATGACGCTCATGCCAGGCGGTGAAGTTGCCCAGCAGCTTGCCGAACGACTCCTCGCTCAGCTCGTCCCACGAGAAGGCGACCTCGGAAACGATCAATTCCCGCGGCGCCGGAGGCAACTGGCCGGCCGGGTCACTGCCCTCGGCGCCGGGCGACCGCAGCCAGAACTTGGTGACCAGACCGAAGGTGCCGCCACCGCCGCCGGTGTGCGCCCACCACAGATCCCGGTGCGGGTCGTCGGCCCGGCGGGTCGCCACCACCTTGCGCGCACGACCGTCCGCGTCGGCGACCACCACTTCGACGGCCTCCAGGTAGTCGACGAGGTGTCCGAGCTGCCGCGACAACGCACCGTATCCGGCGTTGGTCAGCTGCCCGCCCAGGGCGACCGGCGGCCCGACGCCGGCGGGGACGGTGACATGCCATCCTTCGTACAGTTTCCGGTACAGATCGGCGGTGGTGATGCCCGGCCCGACGGCGAAGGCCGACCGCTCCGGGTCGTAGTCCACCGATGTCATCTGCGAGGTGCTGATGATGACCTTGTTCCCGGGGTTGGCGATCAGATCCTCGTAGCAGGCGCCACTGCTGTGCAGCGCGAACCGCACGCCGCGGTCGAGCACGTGCTGCACCGACTCGACCGCTTCATCGGCCGTCTTGGGCAGCAGCACGTAATCCGGTGCGCCCATCCACCGGCCGTTGAAGCTCGCGCCGAGCACGCCGTATCTCGGGTCCTCCGGCGTTACCCGCTCGACATCGAAGGTTTCGATCATTGCTTCTCCTTCTGTCCGCTGCTTGCTGGTCAGGCGATCGCCGCCAAACGATGTCCACCCGCGTCCCGGATCTCGCGGCACACGTCCCGCAGGGCCGTGATGAGCTGCTCGATTTCGGCCGCGTCGATGTAGACCGACGGCTCGAAACGCAGTGTGTACACCGCGCTCGAGGTCGGGAAGGTGCGAATGTCGTACTCCCGCAACAAAAAGCCGGACACGTAGTAGCCGAAGAAGCCACTTCCGTCGAGCTCCCGCAGCACCTCCGACGAGGAGCCGGCCTGGCCCGCGAATTCCAGTCCGACCATCAGGCCCCTTCCACGCACGTCGGCGAGCACGGTCGGGAATTCCGCCTGCAGCGCGCGCAGCGCGGTGAGCAGTTCGGTACCGCGCTGGGCGGCCAGGCGGTATACCTCGCCGTCATTCGCCTCGAGCATCGCCAGCACCTTTTCGGCGAGCAGGCACGAGAAGCTGTCCTTGGCGAAGGTCGAGCTGTGCATCATCTCGAAATCGCGCTGGTAACGCGACTCTCGCACCAGCATGACCGCGGACTTGGCGATCCCGCCGCCGAGGCTCTTGGCCATGGCGTAGTAGTCGCCGCGCAGGCCCAGGTGGGTGCTCGACAGGAACGCGCCGGTGCGTCCCATTCCGCTCTGGATCTCGTCGATGACGACCGGGATGCCCAGGTCGGCGGCGACCCGGGCCACGTCTTTGGCGAAGTCGGCCGGCAGTTCGTGAATTCCGCCCTCGCCGAGGATCGGTTCGAGCACCACCGCGCAGAACACCGGGAACGGCCGATCGACCACCCGCAGCCGATCACCCTGGACCTGAAGGTCGCGCAGATCGCGGCTCTCGGATCTGACCACCTCGTCGATCGCACCAGGTTCGTCCACGGGAACGAACCGCGCCTGGGCAGCCAATGCCGAGAACACCGCCCGATAGATCGGGTTGTAGGTGAGCTGGACACTGCCGGCGAGCTTGCCGTGGAACGAGCCGACCGGGGTGAGGAACAACGGTGTGCTGTCGAACAATGCCTGGTTGTGCTCGTTCACTTCGGCCACGAGCGCGTCGATGCGCTCTTCCCGCACCGCACCGCTGTCGACCGACGCGCGCGCGGCGGCGACATTCGCCTCGATCTCGGCGCGCAACTCGGCGATCCGCGAGAACCGTTCCAGCTCAGCATGTTTCATCGCCGCTTCGATGGCTTCGGCGCCGCTGTTTGCGAAGATCGCGTAATACGACTCGTCGGCGTCCAGTTCCCGTTGGATGATTCGGTTCAGTTGGGCCGCCACCCGATTGGCGTAGGGGTGGCGGGAGAACTGGGCGTGGATCGGCGTCTGCCCGGCCAGCAGTTCCCTGGCGTAGTCGATGAGTTCGGGATTGGAGTGCCCGAGCAGGGTCGAGCCGTATCCGCCGACGAAGTCGAGCACCCCGACTTCCTGTCCGTCGCGGTGATAGTAGAGGGTGTTCGCCTCGCCCCGCGTGTATTCGACATCGAGCCCGGCCGTGGCCAGCACCCCACGCAGGTAGGGTTCGGCGTATTCCTGCTCGGTTCCGACCGTTGTCATCGGTTCTCGACCTCCTCGAGCCGAACCAGGTTCACGATCTCCGCCGCCACGGTTTCCGGCGCCTGCTGCGGCTGCCAGTGCGACGTCTTCTCCAGCGTCACCAGCCGATACGGTCCGGTGACGTATTCGGCGGTCTTCGTGACCGCGAGCTTGCTCACGGCGGTATCGGTGACGCTCCACACGAACGTCGCCGGGACCGGGACCGGACCGAATCCGAACGGCTCACCGAGCAGGTTGTTGGCGCGATACCAGTTCAGCGCCGCGTCGAGCACGCCCGGCTCGCTGTGCTTGGTGACGTACCGGCGCACCTGCTCCGGCGTGAGCACCCCCTCCCCCGCCTGCGCGAACCACGCCCACAACTGGGCGGAATCGTCGGCGAGGAACTGCGCCGCCGCGTCCTCGGACATGAGGAATTCCACGTACTGGGAACTGTGCTGCTGCTCGTCGTCGACCCGGTACGCGTGCTGGTACGCGTCCAGATGCGGAATCGCCAGCGCGACCACACTGCGCACCCGGCCGGCGTGGCGCGCGCCCAGGTACCAGGCCACCGCCGCACCCCAATCGTGGCCGACCACGTGGGCGGACTCCACTTCCAGCGCGTCCAGGATCCCCAGCGCGTCAGCGGCCAAATGCGGCAGCGCGTAGTCGCTCACCCGCGCCGGGCGGGCATCGTCGGAGTAGCCACGCTGGTCCGGGGCGATGGTGCGCAGCCCGGCCTGGTGCAGGATCGGCGCGACATCGGCCCAGGACAACCGGCTGTGCGGGAAGCCGTGCAGCAGCAGGACCGCAGGGCCGTCCGCGGGCCCCTCGACATCGACGTCGAAAGTCGACTCGCCCAGGCCAATTCGTTTCAGCGACATCGGGTCACCCCGCCATGATCTTGGCTTCGAGGTGCGGCTCGTGCAGCACGCTCGGGTGGTCGGCCAGACCGATGACGCGCTGGTAGGCCCGCGACACGTCGCCGTCGCGGCTGGCCGCGTCCTGGACTCGAGCGATGAACGCGTGTGCCGCCAGGATCTCCGGGGTCCGCTCGCCTTGGACCTCGGGGTAGCTCAGGTCGGCGCCGACCGCCATCTCCCAGCATCCGTCGATGGCTTCGGCGGCGAGGTCACGGAAGTAGGCCAGCGGATCGATCTCGCCCCCGGCCTGCACGTGCTTGCGCAGCACCATGGCGCCCATGGCCGCGACGGTCATGCCTTGGGCGTAGCTGGGATTGAAGCTGGCCACCGCGTCGCCGATGACCAGGAATCCGGCCGGGAAGGCGGTCATGCGCTGGTAGTGCCTGCGCAGGTTGGTGGGGAACTTGTAGGCCACCGGGTCGTTCAGCGGTTCGGCGTGCTGCAGCGTTTCGTAGATATCCGGCGCGGCAAGGGTTTTGATGAACGCGAGGTACCCCTCCGGGTCGGTGGGCGGGTGGTCGCCGAGAATGCCGTAGGCCGTCACGATGGCGCGGTTGCCGTCGATCTTCTGGCAGATACATCCGCGCGGTATGCCCGCCGAGGCCACGGTGTTGATCGAGATGTCGCCGCCGAACGCCTCGTCCGGGATGCGGTAGTACCGCGTGGCGTACCCCATGCCGATCTTGTGCTTCTCTTCTTCGACCCGCCCGTAGTCGAGGTCGTCGAGCCACACCGCCGCGCGGGAGCCACGGCCCGAGGCGTCGAGCACGAGGTCGGCGGGCAGCAGGGTCTCGTGCGAGTTCTCCGGGAACACCCAGATACCGGCGATTCGCTGGCCGTTCTCGACCACCTCGAGCCGGCTGATGTCCGCCTGTTCGACCAGGTCCACATTGGGCAGGGCCAGCACGCGCTCGCGAATGTGGGCCTCGAAGAACGGCCGGCTCGCGGTGAGACAGATCAGCCCGGAGTCGACCTGGACCAGGCGTTTGCCGTTGATGATCCAGCGCACGTCGCCGGACGCGTCACCGATGGCCGCACCGTCGGCGACCATCTGGTCGGTGACTCCCGGAAAGAGTTCTTCGGCGATCTGCTGGCCGCGGGAGAGCAGGCCGTGCAGGTGGTGCCCCTGCGGCAGGCCACGCCGCAGGAGGTTCGGGCCGGTGAGGTGGTCTCGGTCGACGAGGGTTACCCGCTCGTACCGGTCCGCGAGCACGCGGGTGGCGAACAACCCGGCGAGCCCGCCCCCCAGTACGACAGCGCGGCTCTCTGCGCGGCTGGTCATGGCCTGTCTCCTCTGTTAGTACAGCTCGTGCCAGTGGCTCCTCGCCCATCCGCGACCAGCCACGGGGCGACCGTATCGAGAGCGTCCTCATCGACCGCTCATCGTCGGGAAACTGGACTTCATTCGTGCAGCCCGGAACGGTTTTCGAGCCGTCGCGGGGCGGCGCGTCGCACGATTCGCGCCGCCCCGCGGCGGATGCCGGGATCGCTCAGACCGATTGCCGGATATCGAGGACGGCCTTGCCACGCACTGTGCGGTGCAACAGCGCCTCGACGGCGTCGCGATAGTCTGCCCAGTCGCCGCGCCAGCCGATCGACAGGTCGAGCTCGTCCCGCTCGGCAAACCGGACGAGCTGCGCGAGGTCGCCGCCCAAGGGGCTGGCGATATTGAAGGTCTCGATGCGCCCCCGATCGACCCGGATACGGGCTTCCTCGAAGTCGATGGTGGTCGATTCCCGCGAGGCCTTGCCGACGGCCACCACGGTGCCGCCCGGTTCGAGCCGCAGATAGGCGTCGGCCAATTGCTTCCCGCCGACATTGTCGATCACCCCGAAGGCCCGGCCACGCATCGCCTCGGGCCCGATTACCACTTCGGCGGCCCCGAGTTCGTCCAGACCGATCCCCCGTTCCGAATTACCCACCGAGGCAACGACTTCCGCACCGGCGAGGTGCGCGAGTTGCACGGCGTACCTGCCGACACCACCGGACGCCCCGGTGATCAGCACACGACGCCCGACGATGGACCCGAGTTGCCGAACCGCCTGCAGCGCGGTGACCCCGGCCACCGGGAGTGCCGCGCTAGCACCCAGATCGAGCCCGCCGGGCACCACGGCGAGTTGCGCGGTGTCGACCGCGCGCCGTTCCGCCCAAGCGCCGGACCAGCCGAACGTGACTATCCGGGTTCCCGCGGGTGGTCCGGAGCCGTCCGCCGCGGGGGTGACGACGATGCCCGCGGCATCCCAGCCGGGGATCGTACCGTCGGGTAGGTCGGGCACCCGGAAAGCGACCTCCCCGAAGTTGAACGAGAACGAAACGACCTCGACGAGCGCTTCGGACGGCCCGGGAACGGGCTCCTGCGCATCTCCCATCCGCAGCATGTGCGGACTGACCCTGTCGTGTACGAGTGCCTTCATCTCCTGCGTTCCTCCCGTTGGCCGGCGCGAGGAGCGCCGGCGGATGTGGTGCGGGCGCGCCACGACCGCCCCGACGTGGCCCGGAGCCCGGGACCGGCATCGGAGCGGTCGTCGCGAATATCAGGCCGAGGTGACCTTGTCGAGGGTCGGGTAGTCGGTGTAACCGGTGCGGTCGCCGCCGTAGAAGGTCGCCTGGTCGGCGGTGTTGTACGGACCGCCTGCCTTGATCCGGGCGTCGAGGTCCGGGTTCGCCAGCCACAGAGTGGCGAGCGAGACCGCGTCCGTGACACCGGATTCCAGCGCCTCCTCGGCCGCTTCGACGGTCGCGGGGAAAGCCTCCGGTGTGCGGTGCGGGTTGAGGATGAGCGCACCGGGCCACGCGGCGCGCAGCTTCGTGGTCAGCTCGCGGTCGCCGCCCTCGACGATGTGCACATAGGCGATGCCCTGTTCGGCCAGCTGCGTCAGCAGTTCGACGTACAGCGGCGCCGGGTCGGGTTCTTCGATGTGGTTGAACGGGTTGCCGGGCGAGAGCCGGATGCCGACGCGGTCGGCACCGATGGCCTCCGACACCGCGGCCACGACCTCGATGACGAACCGGATGCGGTTGGCCACCGATCCGCCGTAGGAGTCGGTGCGCAGGTTGGTGTTGTCGGCCAAGAACTGGTGCAGCAGGTAGCCGTTCGCGCCGTGCAGCTCGACACCGTCGAACCCGGCCGCGATGGCATTGCGCGCGGCGGCGGTGAAGTCGGCGACCGTGGTGGCGATGTCCTCGGCGGTCATTTCCCGGGGCGTGGGGTGATCGATCATCCCGTCGGGCGTGTACAGCTGCTCGCCGGACTGCACCGCGGACGGGGCGACCGGAAGCGCGCCGTCCGGGTAGAGGGCGGGGTGCCCGATCCGGCCACAGTGGGTGAGCTGGGCGAAGATTCGCCCGCCCGCCTGGTGCACGGCATCGGTGACCTGGCGCCAAGCCTTGGTCTGTTCGGCGTTGTGCAGTCCCGGGGTCAGGAAGTAGCCTTGTCCGATCACGCTGGGCTGGATGCTCTCGCTGATGATCAGGCCCGCGCTCGCCCGCTGGGCGTAGTACTCGGCGGTGAGGTCGGTGACGAGGCCCTGCAGGGTGGCCCGGTTCCGGGTCATCGGAGCCATTACCAGCCGGCTCGGGAGCTGCAATTTGCCGATCGAGACCGGCTCGAACAGGGTGCTCACCATGTACTCCTTAGCTTGTCAGAGTCGCGCGCGGTGGCCCGCCGCGAATACTTTATCGAATCAAGCATCATCGTGTCACAGATCGCTTTAGTCGATCAAGTATCTGCGGCAAAGTTGGCCTAGAATTCCGATATGGCAGTACCGGCAGGCCCCGTGAGCACATCCACCGACCTCGAGCAGGTGATGTTCGAGTTCGTGGACGCCTACAACCACGCCTTCGAGGACGCGGCCCGCGAACACGCGATGAGCATGGCCCACGCGTGCGTACTCGGAAGGGTCGGCACTCCCAGGGGGATGGGCGAACTCGCCGAAGAACTCGGCTGCGACGCCTCCAACATCACCCAGATCGTCACCCGCCTGGAGGCCCGCTCGCTGGTCCAGCGCCAAACCAACCCCGATGACCGCCGCTTCCGGCAGATCAAGCGCACCCGCGAGGGCGACGCCGTCAACGCCGCCTTCGAGGATTCCTTCGACTTCCCTCGCCGCGCCGGCGCCAATCTCACGCCCGGCGAACAACTCCAACTGGCCGAGCTACTCCGCAAAGCCCTTACCCCTCCCCAGTAGCGGTATCCACCTGGGAGCCCGTCGAATACCGGCAGCGCACTGGAATCGAGGCCAGCCGTTCATGAGCCGGGCGAGGCGGTCCCGAGCTGGGGAGGAGGCTCCGGGCTGGGACTGCGCGGCCAACCGGGCGATCGCCGGGTTGGCGACGGGCCGGGTCTCGGATCGGCTGTTTTCGGTTGGCGAACCAGTTCCGGGTGCGGTCCGCCAGGGCGGGGATCGTTCGGCGACCAGTCGGAGGCGGCGTCATGTTCGAGCAAGCGGGCGCGGAACTCGGGATCGGTGCTGAGCTCGCCTTTTTCGGCGAAGAGGCGACGGGGGACAGACGGCGTACCGATGGCGACCACAGGCAGATGGCGCGCGTCGAACTTCGCGCCGATGTTCAGGTATCGATCTCGCCGACCCACAGGTACTTCAGGAGTGCGGTGGGCAAGTACTCCGATTCGATGTCGATGGGGAAGCCGGCGTCGTGGGCGAGGCAGGCGATGGCGAGCGGGCCGAGGGCGACCAGACCCTCAGAGCTCCAGGTCCGGTCCTCGGTCGCGGTCCAGTACTCCTTGTGCCACTGCAGCGCTTCGGCCAGCGCCTTGTTGAATTCGTCGTGGTCCTGCCGTAGATAGCGGTAGAAAAGATTGATCGGCGGATACTCGATTTTCAACAGTAGGTCTTTGTCGATGAACGCAGTTGCGTCCTCGTCGGAGCCGTCGAACCGCGCTGTCTGCGGGTCGGTGCCATCGACCGCGGCGATCAGCTTGTCGCCCATGTCCGGCCGATCCAGCCAGGCACCTTGCAGGGCCTCCACCCAGTGGTAGATGTACTCGAGGATCTCCGCACCCGACCCGCGCATCGACTCACGCAGCAGGGAAACGGGCACCCTGGCCAACATCTCCAGCCGCTCCTTCTCCCGGCAGATCAGCGCAAGATAGAACGAGGTAACCCAAGAGCTTGCGTTCACACAGAACTCCGGGCCTATCGCGGGCAAGGACCGCTCCTGCTCCTGAATCCGCACGCTCACGCTGCTGCCCTCGGCGGCGGTGGCCGCGGCGAACAACGCGGACCCGGTCTGCATCGCCGTGACCCACGCCTCCCACGTCTCGAACTTCACCGCCTCCGGATCCACCGCGCACCGCGACTGCGCCAGGGTCAGAGTCGTGCTCAGAGCCTGGGCCCGCCCGACGCCCTCCGGCTTGTCGAGCCCAGCCAGGACCCAGCTCCTATTCTCCTCGAGAACTGCCAGCCCCTCAGCTGCGTTATCGGTGGGATAGTCGTGGCGCGGAAGGTGAGGAAGGCTGGAAACCAGCTGATCTATCGTGCCGGCAGCAAACAAGTCGACGACCGTCCGGTGGAAACCGACGATCGATTCACCGCCGTCGATACCGGACCGAATCGCTGCGCGTGCCTTGGTGAACGGGAATACCAGCTTCCCATCCGACAACAGCACAGCAGGCTCGCCGTCATCATGAACGTGCCAGTCACCGTCGGTCTCGGCGAGAATGCAGGCACCCAGGAACGACCCGACGAGCCCTACCAGTTGCTCGATGTCGGCGGGGGTGGGATCGTAGCCCGGAACCGCACGCTGGTGTTCGAGTGAGTCCTCCAGCAATTGCAGAGACGCACGGTTCAGCCCGAAGTCGATCCCGCTACCAGGGCCGATGGCTTCCACAGCGAGCCGGACATTCGCCTCGATCGCACTACGTACCTTGTCCACTTTCCCACGGTATCGGCGCCGAGCTGCACAACGAGTCAATCGCCCCCGGCATTGGGAAAGCGACACGCACTCAGCTGCGTCTACCGCGCGGTGCGGTGCGGGTCGTGAACGAAGATCGATTTTCGACACCGCCGGTGATGCTGGAGACCACCCTGAGCCGCTGACGGCAAGAGTCGACGTTGTCGCCCGAGTATTCGTCTCGGCGCTCACGTGTTGTGCCTGTCTTGCGGCGCACCTGCGCGCGAAATCCGAAAACTCAGTTGCCTCGACCGGCGGCTACGGCGGGAGGTAGTGGGCGGGCGAGTTCGCCGACGGTGTGCAGGTGGCCGAGTGCTTGGCGGTAGGAGTCCAGGAGGCTGGTCTGGCAGTAGGGCAGCTGGAGCTCGAGGCAGAACTCTTCGACCATCGGCTGGGCTCGGCGCAGGTTGGCCCGCGGCATGGACGGGAACAGGTGGTGCTCGATCTGGTAATTCAGACCGCCCAGGGCTGCGTCGACGAGCCAGCTGCCGCGGACATTGCGAGATGTGAGCACTTGACGGCGCAGGAAGTCTGTCGAGTCGCCTTCGGCCAGTACTTCCATCCCCTTGTGGTTGGGGGCGAAGGTGCAGCCCATGTAGAACCCGAACAGGCCCTGCTGCACAAGGATGAAGGCCACCGCTTTGCCCGGCGACAGGACCAGGAATACCGCGGCGAGATACCCGGCGGCGTGCGCGGCCAGCAGGACGGCCTCCCAGATGCGGTTCGGTATCGCCCAGCGCAGCACCGCCCGAACACTCGCGTAGTGCAGACTGCCTGCCTCGAGGAAAAGCATCGGAAAGAACAGCCAAGCTTGGTAGCGGAAGATCAGCCGCCGGAAACCCTTGCCGGCCCGTGCTCGATCGCCGGAATGGGCCAGCACTCCCATCACGTCGGGGTCCGAACCCTCTGTGTTGGGGTGAGCGTGGTGCCTGTTGTGGTTACTCACCCACCAGCCGATGCTCAGCCCGATACCGAGATTGCCCGCGATCACACCGAACAGATAGTTGGCCCGCCGACTGCCGAAGATCTGTCTGTGCCCGGCATCATGACCGAGGAATGCGATCTGGGCGAACACCACCGCCAAGAACGCGGCGACGCCCAGTTGCCACCACGAGTTGCCGACGAAGAAGAACGCCGCCCACCCGGCAGCGAACGCCACCGCGGTGACCACGCTCTTCCAGACGTAATACCGCAACCGTCGATCCAGCAGCCCCGCCTGCCGCACCCGACGCAACAAGACCGCGTACTCGCTGCCACGCGCCGGTCCGTGTCCCCGGGTCTGGGTCGACGACGAGGGAAGTCGTCCCTTTCCCGGTGCGCCTTCCTCGATGCGCTCCAACGCTACGAGCGCGTCCGGTGTGGCGGCGGATTTCGGCACCACCCTGCCGGTACTACTTTCGATTACCACGGGTTGCCTACGCATCCTGTTGTCGTTGTCGGTCTCCGGGCTCGAACTGTCGTCCTCCACTCCCGTGCCCAGCACAGCGGGCTACCGGAAGTCAGCACATGGGGGCTCGCCTACCTCGACAACGGAATGTCGCGATGAGACCACCGCCAGGTTAACCGACGTACCGACGGACGCCACATCGGAGTGACGATTGCGCTGCATCGGCTGTAACCGCTAGGCCGAGCTCTGGCGGATAGGTGTAGGCCGGTGCCGATGAGGGCGACGACACGATTCGCCTCGCCCATGCGGCAGCGGTAGCGGTCGAGCGCGACTCTCGTCCAGCTGGAATATCCGAGGCCACAAGACCTTACGCTGCCACTGCAGACACTTCCGTCTGCACTTCGCCGAGACTGCCATTGTCGGCGCCCCCCTGATCCTGTGACGCTGACCTCGGCCCCGACGCCGGGGTGAGCGGCCGGTTCCTCATCCCGGCGCGCTCGAGGCGGCCCTCCTCCAGCTGCGCAGGTACTGCCGCTGACTGGGTGCAGGAGCCCCCGGCGTCGGGTGTCACACCACAACCCGCAGGGAGGCGCAGGGGATGAATGTGAACGATGGCGGTACAGACAGAGGCAATTTGTATTCGGAGGGGCTCGCCGATCTGGAACGAATCGCGAAGTGGCTACGCGCCGAGTCCATCGACACCACGGCAGGCTCCACGGTGAACACCGAGACCGCGCGAGCGCTCGGTTTCCGTTGCGAAGCGGTCGCGGATACCGACGTGGCACGAGACGCGGAGCTCATTCAAGCGCTGGCGAATCGCCACGGTTACGCGTTGCCGCACATACTCACGGTCGAGTCGCGCATCGATTCGGGTGCGCTGCTCGCGTTGATCGAGCGTGTGCACGTGACGCGGGCCGGTGCGGTGATCGTTCCGGGGATGCCGCATCTGGGCGGCGCGGTCCCGGCCGTGCTCACCCAGGTGTGCAGCGTGATCATGCCCGGACATGTGGTGCTCGGCCGCAGCCTGTACCCCACGGCGGCGCAGCCTTCGGGGGTGCACGATCGATAGGGGGCCTCGGGTGACATGTAGCTCGAGCCGCAGCGTATCCGGTGAATTCATCCGCGGTCACCGTGACCATGCGGCCACCCCATCGCCTTCACCGCCGAGCGCAATCTGGGATCACCACTGGGCGGTAACGGCATCGACCAGACAGTCGAACCGTCGTCGGCGTCGATCGCGTGCACGGTCGTGCCGTCGGTCAGGATGAGGTGGCTTGCGTCGGTTATGCCGTCGTAGCGTGACGTGTCCGAGAACGGCGTCGGCTGCTGCCAGATTCGATGTCCGTCGGTGAGATCGAGGCCGGCCAGCTCTGCTCCATCGAGCGATCGGACGATCACGGTGCTACCCACTACTCCTTCGATCGCGCTCATGCGTCCGGTGTGCTCGTCGATGCCGATCTACGCGGTGGACTCGCGAGCGGCGAGCGTGGTGACGAGGCGGTGCGGGCTGTCGGGCGCGTCCGTGACCAAGAAGGCGGGGTGGAATCCGGCGACCACGGCCACCTGGTCGGGATGGGCCGCTGCGGTGCGCAGCGCCGAGACGCGGATGCAGTAGCCGATCACGGCGACCGCTCCGGCGCTGACCTCGGGCTGGGTGGTGAGGAACCGGAGGTAGGCGTCGGCGTCGCGCGGGGCGCGTCGGCGCGAACACTACTGTCGGCATCCGACAGAAAGTCATCGTCAGGTCGAGGGCTCCGGCGGGCGGGCGGGGATCCGGCGATGCAGTGCGAGCTGGATCTCCAGCAGCAGGCGGTCGGCGGGGTCGCCGAGGTCCATGCCGAGGATTTCCTCGACGCGGCGGATGCGGTAGCGCAGCGTGTTCGGATGTACCCGCAGTGCCGCGGCGGCGTTGCGTACGTCGCCGTGTTCGCGGAGATAGGTCTCCACGCTGTCGCGCAGGCTCGCGGAATGTTTGCGGTCGTAGTCGAGTAGTGCGCGCAGCCGTGGATCGTGCAGTTCGGCGCGCGAGCCGACGAGATCGAGTACCTCGCCGAGCAGCACCGCGGTCCGCGACTCGGCGAGGGTGGTCACCCGATGCTTCGGGTAGGTCGCGACGGTGCCGTCCAGGACGCGATCGACCTCGGCCCGCGCGTCGGCTACGCGGCCGAGATCGGGGACGGGGCAGGCGATTGCGGCTCGCAACGCCAGCGAGCTCTTCGTCTCGAGCTGTTCGACCAATTGCCGTGTCCAGGCGGTCACCGTTTGCGCGGAGCGGTAGCCGGGGAGCAGGACGTAGACGCGGTCGCCGAGCGTGGCGGTCACCGCGTTGCCGCGAAAAGAGCTGGCGCGCAAGCGGAGAATGCTGCCGAGGGCGGCGGGCTCGGTGGCGGTGGCCTGCTCGGTGGCCGTGAGGGCGAACCCGACCACCGCGGCCGGACCGCTCGCCGGCACACTCAGCGCTCTCGCCACCGCCGCCGAGTCGACCGCGCCGCCTTCCGCGCCGAACAGTCGCCGGATCAGCAGCGCCTCGGTGGTCGGTGCGTCGAGGCTGCGGGAGATCAGGCGGCCCGCGATGGCCGCGGCGCCCCGTAGAACCTCGGCCGCGTCCGGTTTGAACGGCTGATCGCCCTGCTGCAACCAAATCGCGCCGAGCACTCGCACCGTCCGGCCGCCCGAGTCCGCGGGATGCCGGATGCCGATCGCCAACCTGCGCTTGATGTTCAGCTCGTCGTGCGCGGGCACGTCGATGACTTCGTCGCTGTTGCGCAATCGGTCGAACACGCCCCATTTCCGCAGCACCATCAGGTACTCGGGCGGCCCCGCCCGCCCCAGGATCGACAGCACCCGCAACTGGTCGGCGGTTTCGTCGGACGCCGAGTACGCCAGCACGTGCGAGTTCGGGTCCTCGATGGACACCATCCCGCCCGCGTTCTGCGCGACCATCTGCGCCAGGCCGAACAGATCGATGTCCGCGACAACCGAATCCTCATCCCCGGCCATGTCCATCCTTCGGCCAACTCGACAACGCACTCGCCCCATCTTTGTCCGACTGACTCATTCTTCGGGCAGTTTTCCGGTGTTGACTTCGCTCTACCGGAAAATCGCCTAGTACACCGGACCGAAGAGACCCGCCTACCCCGCAGGAGGATCCATGGACAACGTCGTGTCGCCACCCGAGCCGGTGAACGAGCCGGTGGGCACCTTCGCCCCGGGCAGCGCCGAACGCTCCCGCCTGCAGGCGAAGCTGGCCGAGCTCGCCGCGACGCCGACCGAAATCCATCACGTCATCGGCAGTGAGCATCGGCGCGGTCACGGCGACCGGCTCGAGGTCGTGCAACCACACCGGCACGCCGCCGTGTTGGGCACGCTCACCACGGCGGAGCCGAACGACGTCGAAGACGCCATCGCGGCGGCGACCGCCGCGGCCCCGGGCTGGCGGGCCCTGTCTTTCGCCGACCGCGCCGCGATCTTCCTGCGCGCCGCCGACCTGCTGGCCGGACCGTGGCGCGAAACCATCGCCGCGGCAACGATGCTGGGCCAATCCAAGACGGCCTACCAGGCCGAGATCGACACCCCCTGCGAGCTGGTCGACTTCTGGCGGTTCAACGTGCACTTCGCCCGCCGCATTCTGGCGGATCAACCGATCTCTACACCAGGTGTGTGGAACAAGGTGGACTACCGCCCGCTGGAGGGTTTCGTCTACGCGATCACGCCGTTCAACTTCTCCGCCATCGCGGGCAACCTGCCCACCGCGCCCGCTCTGATGGGCAACACCGTCGTGTGGAAGCCCGCGGTCACCCAGTCGGTGGCGGCGTACTGGACGATGAAACTGCTGGAAGCGGCGGGGCTGCCACCCGGCGTGATCAACATGGTGCACGGCGCCGGACCAGAGGTGTCGGAGGTGGCGCTCGCCGATCGCCGCCTCGCGGGCATCCACTTCACCGGATCGACCGCGACCTTCCAGCACCTGTGGCGCACGGTCGCGACGAACATCGACCGCTACCACACCTACCCGCGTCTGGTCGGCGAGACCGGCGGCAAGGACTTCGTCGTGGCGCACAGCTCGGCTGACCCGGATGTGCTGAGCACGGCGCTGATCCGCGGCGCGTTCGACTACCAGGGCCAGAAGTGCTCGGCCGCCTCGCGCGCGTTCATCCCGAAGTCGGTGTGGGCCAGAATGGGCCGCGAATTCGTCGACCGGGTCGCCACCCTCAGCTACGGCGACGTCACCGACTTCAGCCACTTCGGCGGCGCGCTCATCGACCGGCGCGCCTTCACGAAGAACGCCGACGCTCTCGCGCGTGCCAAGGCGACCCCGAGCCTGACCATCGCCACGGGCGGGCACGCCGACGACAGCGTCGGCTACTTCGTCGAGCCCACCGTCCTGCTCGGCGACGACCCGGCCGACGAGGCATTCCGCACCGAGTACTTCGGCCCGATCCTGGCGGTGCATGTCTACGACGACTCGGTGCGTGGATCGTTCGAGTCCACGCTCGACTTGGTCGACAAGGGCTCCCCCTACGGCCTGACCGGCGCGGTCATCGCCGAGGACCGCGCGGCAATAGTCACCGCCACCGACCGGCTGCGCTTCGCGGCGGGCAACTTCTACATCAACGACAAACCCACCGGCGCGGTCGTCGGCCAGCAGCCGTTCGGCGGGTCGCGCGCGTCCGGCACCAACGACAAGGCAGGCTCGGCGCAGAACCTGCTGCGCTGGACCTCCGCTCGCACGATCAAGGAAACGTTCGTCCCCGCGACCGACCACCGTTACCCGCACCAGGAGCTGTGATGGCCTTCTCCGGACTGCTCCGGCCCGCCGTGCTGGCGGCCTCCCGTTCCCCCCGCATCGAGCGCACGATCACCCGCATGCCGGCCACCAAGAAGGTGGTCGACCGTTTCGTCGCGGGCGAGACCGAGGCCGACGCGGTGACCACGACCTCGGCGCTGCTGCGCTCCGGACGCGCCGTGACGATCGACTATCTCGGCGAGGACACCACCGATCTGGACCAAGCCCGCGCCACCGTCGCGCACTATCTGCGGTTGCTGACGGCGCTGTCCGAATTGCGGGCCGAGGACGAGCAACCTGTGCGCCCACTGGAGGTATCGCTCAAGCTCTCCGCGCTGGGCCAGTCGCTTCCCCAGAACGGATACGCCATCGCACGCGAGCACGCGCACCAGATCTGCACCGCCGCGAGGGACGCGGGTATCTGGGTGACCATCGACGCGGAAGACCACACCACCACCGACTCCACACTGGCCATCGTGCGCGAGCTGCGCCTGGATTTCCCCTGGCTGGGCACGGTTTTGCAGGCCTATCTCAAACGCACCGAGCAAGACTGCCGGACGTTCGCCGGTACCGGATCGAGGATCCGGTTGTGCAAGGGCGCCTATAGCGAACCCGCATCCGTGGCGTATCAGAGCCGAGCCGCGGTCGACGAGTCCTACGCGCGCTGCTTGCGGGTGCTGATGGAGGGCAAGGGCTATCCGATGGTCGCCACACACGATCCCGCGCTCATCGACGAGGCGTTGCGGTACGTGCACGAAACCGGCCGCGCCTGCGGGGACTTCGAGTTCCAGATGCTGCACGGCATTCGCGACGCCGAACAGCGGCGGCTGGTCGCGGCGGGCTACGCGCTGCGCGTCTACGTGCCCTACGGCGACCAGTGGTACGGCTACTTCATGCGCCGATTGGCCGAGCGCCCGGCCAACATCGCGTTCTTCCTGCGCTCCTTCGGCCGAGAATGAGCTGGTTTTGCAGCGCTTGGTCTCGCTTCGCTCGAAAAGCGGTGCTGGGCCGGCGTGGTTGCCATAGCACGAAGCGTGAATATTCAGGTTGGCGGACCGAGCATCGCCCGTTCGCGCGGCCAAAACCACAGAACTTTATTTGTCCAACTGAACGATCACAGCGTCGCTGTGGTCGTATTGAGTAGGCAGCTGAAAATGTGATCTGCGTTACTGCCTCTCCGCGTACCGCAGGTGGACGAAAGGATGTACATGTCCCTCGCGCAGTTACGCAGCCAGATGGTGCGCCGCAAACCTCTCGGCGAGATCGAGGAGGAGAGCGCTCCCGCCGACGAGCGGCTGGCGCGGTCGCTGGGTTTGTGGCAGCTCACGGCGATCGGCGTCGGCGGCATCATCGGCGCGGGCATCTTCACCTTGGCCGGTGCGGTGGCGCACTCCGTCACCGGGCCCTCGGTGCTCATCTCGTTCCTCATCGCGGGCGTGGCCAGCGGCGCCGCCGCGCTGTGTTACGCCGAGTTCGCCGGGATGGTGCCCAAGGCCGGGTCCGCCTACACCTACGGGTACGTGTCACTCGGCGAGATCGCGGGCTGGTTCATCGGCTGGGACCTGCTGCTGGAGTACATCGCGGTCGCGGCGGTGGTCGCCATCGGCGTATCCGGGTACTTCAAGTTCCTGCTCGAGCAGGTCGACATCACGCTGCCGGATTGGATGATGGGCGCCTCCGGCACTGGAGAAGGCCACGTGATCGACGTGTTCGCGGTGCTGTTCTGCCTCGGCACGGCCTGGCTGCTCTCGCGCGGCATCCGCAGCGTCGGCCGGTTCGAGACCGTCGCGGTCGGCATCAAGGTCGCCTTGGTCGTGCTGATCATCGTGCTCGGCGTGTTCCACATCGACAGCTCCAACTACACCCCGTACTTCCCCTTCGGCGCGGGTGCGGTGTGGACCGGCGCGGCCACCGTCTTCTTCGCCGTGTTCGGCTACGACGCGATGAGCACCGCCGCCGAGGAGTCCACCGACGGAAAGAAGCACCTGCCCAAGGCGATCATCTACTCGCTGGCCATCGCCATGGTGCTCTACGTGCTGGCCACCCTGGTGCTGACCGGCATGCAGAAGTACACCGAGATCAGCCCGACCAGCGGGTTCTCCACCGCCTTCGAATCGGTCGGGCAGCCAGGGGTCGCGAACATCATCGCGGTCGGCGCCATCGTCGGCATCATCACCGTGGTGCTCACCTTCATGCTCGGCGTGACCCGGGTGTGGTTCGCCATGAGCCGCGACGGGCTGCTGCCGGAATGGTTCGCCAAGACCCATCCGGTCCGGAAAGTGCCCACCCGGGTGACCTGGATCGTCGGCATCGGATCGGCGCTGATGGCGGGGTTGCTGGACATCACGGTGGTCGCCGAGCTGACCAATATCGGCATCCTGATGGCGTTCATCGTGGTGTCGGTCGCGGTAATCGTGCTGCGGCGCACCCGGCCCGACGAGCCGCGCGAGTTCCGGCTGCCGTTCATGCCGGTCGTCCCGCTGATCGGCATCGGGTTCTCGATGTATCTGATCTGGTCGCTGCCGTGGGAGACCTGGGCGCGCTTCGCGGTTTGGCTGGTCGTCGGCCTGATCGTCTACTTCGGCTACTCACGCACGCACTCCAAGCTCGAGCGCACCGCCGCATCGGCGGGCCCGCTGACCTCCGAGGGGCACTGACGCCGGCCGCTCGGAAATCGGCCGGGTGGGTGGATCGTCCACCCACCCGGCCCCGTCCGACGCCGCCGGTGAACCGAACCGGCTCGCCGGGAGTATTCCTTGCAGATCGGTCGCTCGACTACATACGGTCGGGGTGTCGGGCATCGATGCCGGGGGCCATACGTGGCGGCTCGCACAGGGCCGAGAGGAGCGGGAGCGGATGGAACTCCAGGACGTCGTCTCGTCAGGCGTACTCGAACAGCGCGAACTGGTGGCGCAGGGTCTGGTTTCGGCGCGACAACTCGTCGAGGCGACACTCGACGGCATCGACGCGGCCGCGGATCTCGGCGCCTTCACCCACGTGCGGTATGCGGAAGCCAGGGCAGAGGCCGCCGAGCGGGACCGGGAGCGCGCCGCGGGCGAGGCGGTCGGACCGCTGCACGGCGTCCCGATCGCGGTGAAGGACGAGTTTCACGTCGCCGGTGTGGTCACCACGTTCGGCACCCGGGCGAACTCGACACCTGCCGCGGCGGATGCCGAGATGGTGCGCAGACTGCGCGCGGCAGGGGCGATCATCGTCGGCAAGACCGCGATGCCGGAGTTCGGTCAGTGGCCGTTCACCGAGTCCAGCACGTTCGGGATGACGCACAACCCATGGGATCCCGCCCGCTCCACCGGCGGGTCGAGCGGCGGGTCCGCGGCGGCGGTGGCGGCCGGGCTGGTGCCCGCCGCGCTCGGCGGCGACGGCGGCGGATCGATCCGGATCCCGTCGGCGTGCTGCGGGTTGTTCGGACTCAAACCGCAGCGCGGGCGGGTGCCGATCGCCCCGAACGAACACCTGTGGTGGGCGCTGGGTGCCGCCGGACCGCTCACCCGGAGTGTGCTGGACTCCGCCGTCATCTACGACGTCATCCGGGGCAGCACCCCCACCGACCGGTTCCGGGCGCCCGACCCGGAGACGTCGTTCGAGGCGGCGGCCCGCACACCCGCGCGGCCGCTGCGCATCGGCTACAGCATGAAATCCCCCACGCCGCTGGTGAAACCTGATCCGCTGCATGTTCAGGCGGTCCTGGACACCGCGAAACTCCTTGCGGAGCTGGGCCACACGGTCATGGAAATCAATCCGGCCTACCCGGATTCGACGCACGCCTTCTTCCCGCAGTTCTATGGCGGCGTGCGCGCCGAGCTACCCCAGATGGATCATCCCGAACTGCTCGAACGCCGCACCAGGCAGACGGTCGCGCTCGGCGCGTGGGCGCGCGGACCCGTGGTCGAATGGGCGATCCGGCGCGGAGAGGTGTTGGCGCGCAAGGTCGAGCGGATCTTCACCGAATGCGATCTGCTGCTCACGCCCACCATCGCGATCCGCCCGCCGCTGCTCGGCGTGCTCGACGGCGCGAACACGGTGCGCGCCCAGCTCGCCTCCGTGCCGATGGTCGCCTACACCGCGCTGTGGAACGTGACCGGGCATCCGGCGGCCGCCGTGCCCGCGGGCGTCGGGGAGGACGGGCTGCCGCTGTCGGTTCAGCTGGTCGCTTCCGCGAACGGTGAGACGACGATTCTGCCGGTGGCGGCGCAACTGGAACAGGCACGACCGCAGCCTCGTCCGGGGGGATCGGCGGCATGAGCGCCGCCGGCCACCCACCCTCGGGTGTCGCGCTCGACGACATCGACCGGATCCTGCTCGACCACCTCGCACGGGACGGACGGATGACCAATAACGCCCTCGCCGCCGCCGCGGGGATCGCGCCGTCCACCTGCCTGGGACGGGTGCGGGCGCTGGTGCAGCGCGGCGTCATTCGCGGCTTCCACGCCGACATCGACCCGGCCGCGCTCGGCCGCAGCCTGCAAGCCATGATCGCGGTCCGCCTGCACGCCGGCGCGCGCAGGCAACTGGCCGAGTTCGGCGAGCGCATGTCGGCACTCGACGAAGTGCTCAACGTGTATTTCATCGCGGGCGCCGACGACTATCTCGTCCACGTCGCCACCGCGAACACCGACGAGCTGCGCACGTTCGTGCTGAATCACCTCAGCGCCCATCCCGCGGTCGCCTCGACCGAGACCATCCTCATCTTCGAGCACATGCGCCCCAGGTCGAGGACCGACTGACGGATTTCCTCCGGCCACGCCCGTTACGCGGCAGAACGTTTCGCCGCGTAGCCGTGCGCCTGCGCCACCGTTGCAGACAGCAGCACGCCGCGGTCGGTGCTCAGCCCTGCGGCCAGTCCGGGATCGGCGGCCAAGGCGCCGCGCCATCCCCGGTCCGCGAGCGAAACGACGTGCGGCAGTGTGGCATTGGTCAGCGCGACAGTGGAGGTGTTGGGCACCGCTCCGGGCATGTTGGCCACGCAGTAGAACACCGAATCGTGCACCTGGTAGGTCGGCTCGGCGTGCGTGGTCGGCCGCGAGTCCGCGAAGCAACCGCCCTGGTCGATCGCGATATCGACCAGCACGGAGCCCGGTTTCATCTGGGCGACCAAGTCGTTGGACACCAGGGTCGGTGCCTTGGCGCCCGGCACCAGCACGGCTCCGATCACCAGGTCCGCCTCGCGCACCGCGGTCTCCACCTCGAGCTTGTTGGACATGATGGTGCGCACCCGGCCGCGATACTGCGCGTCGATCTCGCGCAGGCGGGCGATGTTCAGATCCAGCACGGTGACTTCGGCGCGCATGCCGTGCGCCACGGCGATCGCGTTGCCGCCCGCGACGCCCGCCCCCAGCACGGTGACGTTGGCGGGCCGCACGCCCGGCACGCCACCCATCAGCACACCGCGTCCACCGGCGCTGCGCATCAGGTGGTAGGCGCCCGCCTGCGCCGCCAGCCGTCCCGCGACCTCGCTCATCGGTGCGAGCAGCGGCAGCGAGCCGTCGCGGCCGGTCACTGTTTCGTAGGCGATCGCGGTGATACCGGAAGCGAGCAGCGCGTCGGTGCACTCCTTCGACGCGGCCAAGTGCAGGTAGGTGAACAGCACTTGGTCCGCGCGCAGGCGCCGGTATTCCTCGGCCACCGGTTCCTTCACCTTGAGCACCAGATCGGCGGTTTCCCATATCTCGTCGGCGCTGTCGAGCACGCGCGCGCCCGCGACCGTGTAGGCCTCGTCCGGGAAGGCCGAACCCCGTCCGGCGCCCGCCTCGAGGTACACGTCGTGACCGCGCGACACGAGTTCGTGCACGCCCGCCGGCGTGCACGCGACGCGGTACTCGTGGTTCTTGATCTCGCGGGGGATTCCGATTCGCACCTGCACTCCTGATCGTCGATGGGACGGGTATCGGCGACACGCACCGGAGTGTGGTCACCGCTCCTCAGGAGTATGAATATTCTGCAAGTTCGGATCTATATTCCTGAATATAATTCTCAAATAGGCGCGAACTGAATCCGAATCCACGAGCACACGGCCCTTCACCGGCCACCGTCCGCAATATCTTCGGACCGGAACCGGGACGTCTCAGTTCTTCGGCGTCAACAAGACGAGCGGAAGCTCCCGTGTGGTCTTCTTCTGGTAGTCGCCGTACGTCGGATACGCGTCGACGACCTTCGGCCACAGCGTCGCGCGCTCCTCCCCCGTCGCCACCCGGGCGGTCATCGGCACCTTCGGACCGCTCCGCACGGACACGACGACGTCCGGGTTGTCGCGCAGGTTCAGAAACCACGCCGGATGCACGGGGTCGCCCCCGCGCGAGGCCACGACGACGTAGGTGTCGCCGTCGACCACCGGCGCGGTGAGCATGACCGCGTGCGGGCGCCCGGATTTGCGGCCGGTGGTCGTGAGCTCGAGCGACGGCATCCCCGAGAACTCGTTGCCGACCTTCCCCAAGCTGATCTTCAGCAAGGCGCGATGCGCCGTATTCATGGCCTTCAGCGCGAAATTCGAGGGCATGTGATCCTCACAGTCTTCTCTTCGGATAGCTCGGCGCCACGGCCGGCGTCAGCGGCGATTCGGACTGTACCGCAGGCGATCACCGCGCAGACCATCCCGACCACCGCGTCACCTCGATCGCGATCACCGGTCCCGGCGGCGGCTGGACCCGGTAGTCGGGGTAACGGGCGGCCAATCGGCGCTTCGCCATTTCGGCCTCGGCGGCGTCCGCGATGCGGGCGTCCCCGTCGGCGCGCGCCCACCACAGCCGAGTCCAGTCGTCGCTGTAGTGGTCGGCGAGCGCGGTCACGGCGGAGTTCGCCGCGATATTGTCCAGCCGGCGCAGCGCCGTGGTGGTCTTCGGCTTCGCGTCGACGCTGGTATAGATCCGGTCGCCGACGACGACGAACACGATCGGGACCAGATGCGGGCGTGCCGCCGTCGAAACGGTCGCCAACCGCGCGACCGGACTTGCCGCGAATCGCTCGCGCGCGTCCTCGGAACTCAGCCGCATACACGCCTCCTCGATGTCGGCGAACCCGCTAATCGGGGATCGGGTCCGTTCCGCCCCCTATACATCCGGACATTTGCCATGAAATCCCAGCGATCGTCCACTCCCACGCTACGGTCGAGTCAATGTTTGACCCGTCAACAGGCGTTGTCGCCAGAAGGAAGGCGGTAGTGGACATCGATATCACGACGAGGCTGAACCTAGCGTTCGAGATGTGGGAACGCGCGAACGGGCGCCCGCTGGCCGACGAGACGGTCGCATCATGGCTGACCGCCGCCGGGTATGACCTGGCGCCCGGCTACTTGGGGCAGGTGCGGCGCGGGCAAGCCACCACGCTTCCCGAGCAGGCCCGCGCGGGCCTTGCCCATGTGTTCGGCCTCGACCCCAACTACTTCGGCTTCGACCCGGGGCCCGGTCAGGCCGAGGACGCGGAAGTTCTCGCCCATCTCGACAATTCGGCCCTGCGCCGCCTCGGACAGGCCGTGGACGGCGTCTCGCTGCGCACCCTGCTCTACTTGGAGTCGGTCGCGGACGTCCTCCGCGAAGCCGACGGCCTGCCCCCGACCGAGCAAACCGCACAACTCTGATCGACCAGAAACAGCGGCTCGGATCGGCCCCCGGATGCCACCAGCTGGACGGCTCGGGCAGCCCGGTGGGCCGATTTCACCGCCGACCACGCGGCGACACTGCTCCGCCTTCCGGCACCTGGTGAGCCCGCCACGCCGTGGCGTCCAGACCACGAAGTACGTCGCCGTGGCCGACACATATGAGCGCGGCTCCGCCGCACCAGGGATTCCGCCGCAAGCGAAAGCCGCGGCGGGACGGAAGCCGCAGTAATGGGCTACCACTAACCGATAATCTGCGAAATCTTCCGGCATGCTCGGGGCCGAAAGGTTCGGAAGTGCTTGCCGCTCCAGGTATTTCGGCGGCCCGTTCGTGCCGCCGGAGGTAGCCCGTGAGCCGAGAATGCCCACGCAGTACCGCTCGTCATCGATCCCATGGTCGGCGACCTCGCCGGAGAGACCAACCGGCTGCGCGCCGCTGGTCCGCTCACCCGGATCGACCTACTCGGCGTGCCCGCCTGGACGGTGACCCAGCACGCTTCGGCCAGGCAGTTGCTCGTGGACACGAGGCTCGTGAAGGACATCAACGCCTGGTCGCTGTGGCGGTCCGGCGTGGCGACCAGGCAGTGGCCGCTGATCGGCATGATCGACGCAGGTCGTTCGATGTTCACCGTGGACGGCGCCGAGCACCGCAGGCTCCGGATCAAGACCACCCAGGCGATCACCAGACGACGTCTGGACGCGCTGCGCCCGGCCATCGAACAGATGACCGCCGAGCTGCTGGACGATCTCGAGCAGACCGGGCGGGACGGGGCGGTGGTCGATCTGAAAACAGTGTTCGCCTACCCGCTGCCGATGCGGGTGATCAGCGAGCTGATGGG
Source organism: Nocardia sp. NPDC051787 (assembly GCF_040681325.1). Taxonomy (NCBI): domain Bacteria; kingdom Bacillati; phylum Actinomycetota; class Actinomycetes; order Mycobacteriales; family Nocardiaceae; genus Nocardia; species Nocardia sp. NPDC051787. The sequence continues at coordinate 143,026 of NZ_JBFAYO010000014.1, read as the reverse complement.
TGTGGACTGCGGCGACCATCCGATGCTGCTCGCCCAGTACAAGGCGTTTTTCTCGCTGCTGACACCGCAGGACGAGCGGCTGCGCGTGATCGACGAGTTGGACGCGTATTTCACCGACCTGGTTCGCACCAAGACCGCCGCCCCAACCGACGACCTGACCAGCGCCTTCATCCTCGGCAGCGTCGACGCCGAACCACTGACGGAGGAAGAAGTGGTAGGCAACCTGAAGGCGCTCGTCGCCGCCGGGCACGAAACCACGATCGGCCTCATCCGCAATGCCGTGCGCGCCCTGCTCGGCCGCCCCGACCAGTTGCGCGCCATCCGCACCGGCGAGTTCGCCTGGAACGCCGCGGTGGAGGAAACGCTGCGCTGGGACAGTCCGGTGACGCATCTGCTGATGCGTTTCGCCACCGAGGACATCACCGATGGCGACGCCGTGATCGAGCGAGGTGAGGGGGGTGATCTCCTACCGCGCGATCGGGCGCGACACCGCCGTGCACGGCACGGATGCCGACGACTTCGACATCACCCGCCCAACGGCCAACCGGCACATGGCTTTCGGCTACGGTCCGCACATCTGCCCCGGGGCGGCCCTTGCCCGCCTGGAAGCGGGAATCGCCTTGCCCGCCCTGTTCGCTCGCTTCCCCGGCCTTCGCTCGGCGGTGCCGGTCGAGGAACTCCGGAATCTCCCGGTGCTCACACAGAACGACCTCGAAGCGTTCCCCGTGTATCTCCGGAACTGATCGAAGCACGCCCCGGTTGTTACCGTGGCGTATGGCCAGCGAATCCTCTGCGGCAGCGCTGCACCGGCGCGCCGAGCTCCGCGACTTCCTCCGCACCCGTCGGGCCCGGCTCACACCGGAGGACATCGGCTTGCCCGCGGTGGGGCGGCGGCGGACACCCGGTTTGCGCCGTGAGGAAGTCGCGGTGCTCGCCGGGGTCGGCGCCTCCTGGTACACCTGGCTCGAGCAGGGACGCGACATCACCGTATCGACCGACGTGCTCGACGCGATCGCGGCGGCGCTGCGGTTGACCGAGCCGGAGCGGGCCCATCTGTACCTGCTCGCCGGGCTCAACCCGCCGCCGCCCGGCACGGCGCGCGACGCCGAAGTCACCCCGCAGCTACGCCAGCTGCTCGACGCGTGGGGATCGCGGCCCGCGGTGCTGCGTGACCGGTATTGGAATCTGCTCGCGATCAACGACACAGCCCGCGCCGTTTTCGGGTTCGGCGACGCCGACTACAACTGCCTGGTCTCGTTCTTCACGAATGCCCGGTACCGCGGCATGCACACGCAGTGGAACGCGATCGCGCCCGCGGTGGTCGCGGCGTTCCGCGCCGACGCGGCGCACTCCCCCGGTGATCCGCGATTCGGCAAGGTGATCGGCGAACTCGCCGCCACCAGCCCCGAGTTCGCCGAGATGTGGGCCCGCCACGAGGTGAATGCCCCGGTCCAGGCCGTGAAGGCGGTGCGTCATCCCGAGGCCGGTGACCTGTTCTTCGATACGACGACTCTTGCGGTGGCGGACAATCCGGACTGGTTCCTGGTGCTGTACAACCCGCAGCCCGGCACCGAGACCGCGGACCGAGTGGACGGGCTGATGCGCATCCGGCTCGCCGCCCTGGCGTGACCGTAGCCTGGTGGTGCCACACCTAGGTCAACTGCACACTGTTCGCCCACTGCGCCCTTCGGCACGCTGATTCCCATGACGCACAGCATTTCCCGATTCGACGGCAAGATCGCACTCATCACCGGCGGCTCGAGCGGCATGGGCCTGGCCACCGCACGACGGTTGCTCGCCGAGGGCGCACAGGTGATCATCACCGGCCGGGACAAGACCCGGCTGGACGCCGCGGTCGAGCAGCTCGGCGAAGACCGCGTGGTGGCGATACCAGGCGACGCGGGGCGACTCGCCGATCTCGAGGCGCTCGCCGCCGCCATCCGCGAGCGGTACGGACGGCTGGACGTGGTGTTCGCCAACGCGGGCGTCGCCTCGTTCCAGCCGCACGGCGAGATCACCGAGGACGAATTCGACCGCGTCGTCGACATCAACTTCAAAGGCGTGTTCTTCACGATCCAGAAGACCCTGCCGCTGCTGTCCGAGCACGCGGCGATCGTCATCAACGCGTCGTGGACGCTGCACCGCGGTCTGCCCGGCGCCTCCCTGTACGCGGCGACCAAAGCTGCCGTGCACAACCTGGCACACACCCTCGCCGCCGAACTGGCACCCAAGGGAATTCGCGTCAATTCCGTGAGCCCCGGGTATATCGAGACGCCGATGTTCCACGACAACGTGAGTCCGGAAGCGCACACGGCGGTTATCGCCGAGGTGGCCAGCGGTCGGCTCGGCACCGCTGAGGATGTCGCCGACGCGGTCGCCTTCCTCGCGTCCGACGAGGCGTCCTACGTCAACGGGCAGGACTTGATCATCGACGGCGGACTGGTCGCGGCCGTCGCCCACCAGATGCTCTAGCCACCGCGCGAAATCCGGTTGACGCCCTGTTCGGGCCGCTCAGTACAGTGGGCCGGTGATTCGCACCGCGGCGCTGGCCCACATCCGGGATCGCCGCCTGTTGCAGGCGCGCTCGGTCGGCAAGGACGTCTTCTACATGGCCGGCGGCAAAATCGACCCCGGGGAGACGCCCGAGGCGGCATTGCATCGTGAGGTGCGCGAGGAACTCGGCGTGGGCGTCGTCTCCTACGCCGAGCTCGGGGTATTCCGGGCCGAGGCGTACGGGCACTCCCCCGGCACCCGGCTGCACATGACGTGTTTCACCGCCGAACTCGACGGCGAACCGCGACCGACCAGCGAAATCGCCGAGCTGCGCTACTTCACCGTGCGCGAGTACGCCGCCATGGACCAGGTCGCCCCCGGCTCGATGATGGTCTTCCGCAGACTGCACGAACTCGGCGCGGTCGACTGGTAACCCCCAAGCAGCACTCACCTCTCCTCGCTGTTGCCGGTCGCGAATGGGTGGGATCGGTGCAGCTGCTCTCGACGCAGCCGAACCGAGAGAACCAGGAGCCGGAACACCAAGCCGATCAAGACCAGGTTGGCGAGCATTTGGCTGAGCACGACGGCTCGGGAGGTCTGGGACGTCGCCACGATGTCGCCGAATCCGACTGTGGTGAAAACCGTTGCGGAGAAATAGAGCGCGTCGAGCCGCGTCAGCGGTTCGCTGAAGTCGCCGGGAGCGGCATCGGACAGCACCGCGTAGACAGTCGCGTAGCCGACGAGATAGAGGCCGAACGTCGCCGCCAGCGCTTGCAATGCCTGCGCGACCGGGTCGAACGCACGCAGCACCTGACGGATCTGCCAAGTCCCCACCGCGCACACCGCCACCAGCCCGAGCAGCAGAAGTAGCAGCGTATGCATGCCGCTGATCCGGGTGAAGGGCAGCGCGAAATACGCCAGCAGCAAGGCGGTGATGGTGACGATCGGGGGCAGCAGCGCCCGGCGGCGCACCCGCCGTCGGTCTCCGGTCGGCCCACTGCGCGAACCGTTCGCTGTCGACATCGAGGGTCCCCTCCCGCATCGGCGTCCGGCCGGTCGCCTGCTGGATCGCAAGGAGCATGCCTACTGCCGGATCGACGCTACCGGCCCTCCTCGCCGAAGTAGATCAATTCCGGTGCCGAATTCTCGGCGCGACGGTGTTCGAGATATCGAGCGACTTCGAAACGACCGTCCGGATGAGCTAACTATGCGAGGATCTGAGCACCGGCGTGATCGATCGACGTACTCGGATCCGTCAACAGGATTCGATACCGCACAAATGCTGATCAATTCCAGACATCGAATGACGCAAACCGGAATTCTCCACCCGACCAGGAGTAGGCCGATGACATCCAGGAAAAGCGTCACCGGAATTGCCGCCGTGGCGGTCGTACTGCTCATGACCGCGGCATGCGGGGACGACAACGGCGCGGAGACGACGCCGACGACCACCGAACAGACGCACCCCATGCGCAGCAGTATCGCCACGACCGCGCGGAATGCGCTCCAAGACGCGGTCAACGCGGCGCTGGCCGCCGCTCCGATCACCTTCGACAGTGGTAGCTCGGACCTCAGTGCGGGGGACGTCGCCACCATCAAAGCGGTCGCGGTCCCCTTGAAGGGCACCGACGCCAAGGTAGAGATCACGACCTACGCCCAGGACGCGAACCCCGCGACCGCCAAAGCCTTAGCCGAGGCGCGGGGCGACAACGTCGCGGCCGAACTCGAGTCCGAGGGCATCGAGAAGGCGCGTATCAGCGTGAAAGCCGAGGCCAACCCGACCGGCGAGGACGTCGAAGTCGACGAGGCGGGGATCAAGGTGGTCGGCTAGGCGCGAAACCGCCATCGACACCGTCGGCCATACTTGGGGGCATGGTCGCCGCCACACGCACCCCACGCAGCAGCTGGATCGAGCAGGGCCTCGCTGCGCTCGCGGCGGGTGGGCTGGAGGCCGTGCGGATCGAGAGCCTGGCGGCGGCGCTCGGGGTGACCAAAGGCGGTTTCTACGGGCACTTCGCCGACCGGAACGCGCTGCTGGCCGAGATGCTCGACACCTGGGAACGCGAGACCACCGACGACGTCATCACCCGGGTGGAAAGCGAGGGGGGCGACGCGCGCGCGAAGATCCGGCGTGCGGGTCTGCTCACCTTCTCCGATGACCGGCTGCGCCCGATCGACCTCGCCGTCCGTGATTGGGCCCGGCGCGATCCCCGCGTCGCCGAGCGGCTGCGCCGTGTGGACAACCGGCGCATGGATTACTTGCGGCAACTGTTCGGCAGCTACTGCTCGGATCCGGACGACGTCGAAGCTCGCAGCATGCTCGCCTTCTGCCTGGCGATCGGCAAACACTTCCTCGCCGCCGAGCACGACGGCCGCACCCGCGAGGAAGTCGTCGCACGCGCCGGGAGCTTTCTGCTCGACCTCCCGACCAAGTAGCCACGGAAATTCGGTGGTGGCGTCGCGGCGGGCGGCGATAGGGTTGCGCGACCTCGCCGCTGCGAGGGTTTGCCGACCTGCGAAGGAGTGGTTTATGTCCCGGCGAGCGCCGAGCGCGCCTCACCGTGTGGATCCGAACGACCTGTCCGGCCACGCCTGACCCAGCCGACGCCGCAAGCGCTTATCGAGGCGCGCTCGGTCTTCTCCTGCTGCATCGCAACACTGCTCAGTTAGGAGTGATCCGGGTGTCGAGCAACACCTCTTCGTCTCATCACGGTCCCAGCCCGTCGCTGCGGACCGATACCTTCACCTGCGTCCGCTGCGGACTCGTCGTCGCGACGCTCGCGCCGGACGACAGCTGGCGCAACCATTGCCCGAGCTGCCTGAGTTCGCGGCACACCCACGACCACGTCGAGGGCGGCGCGTCCGACTGCGGTGCCCGCATGGCTCCGCTCTCGATCGCCGTGCTGCGCACCGGCGAATGGGCCGTGGTGCACCGGTGCACCCGCTGTCAGGAGCTCGCGCTGCACCCCGTGTGTGGCGACGACAATCAGCTGATGCTGATGCGCATGGCCGTGCGCCCGCTGGCCGAGCCGCCGTTCCCGCTCGAAGTGTTCGGCGATCTGTAGGGGTGCGCGATGCCACGAAGGAAACCCGAGGCACGTCGCCCCCAGCGCCCCAAGCATGTATTGCACGGGCGCGGAGGCGAATCCGGCGACATGTTCCGCTGCGTCGAATGCCGCAGGGAGGTCCCGGTCGTCACGCCGGGTACCGCGCACCGCAACCACTGTCCGCACTGCCTGGCCAGCAAGCACGTCGACCGGCGCGTGCCGGGCGACCGCGCCGAGGCCTGCCGCGGCCGGATGGCCGCGGTGAGCATGTCGGCCCGGGACGACGGCGAATGGCTGCTGGTTCACCAGTGCCTGGCCTGCGGCTGCGTCCGGGCGAACCGCATCGCCGGCGACGACAACGCGGTGGCGCTGATGCGGATCGCGTTGCGCCCGCTGGCGGATCCGCGGATCGGCCAGCGGGTACTGCTGTCGTTGTGACCGATCGGTGAAACCCGCCCGGGCCGAGTCGTTCTCGGCCCGGGCGGCGAACCGACCAAAATCGGCTGCTCGGCTCCGCTCGATGCGGCGCATGGCCAGCGTCGTATAGGCCACGCCGTCACCGAGTTTGGTGAAGACCGCGCCGCCCCCTTGACGCAACCGGTTGGTTGCAATATTGTCAGCGGCAACCGATTGGTTGCTATACACTGGAGGTTGTTATGGGATTCCCCGATCAGATCGTGCGGACAGTCGAGCTCGCGCACCCGCCCGCCAAGGTGTGGGCGGCGCTGACCACGGCCGAGGGCCTCGGCACGTGGTTCGGTCATTCGGCGACGATCGACCTGCGTCCCGGTGGCGCCGCGCAGATGACCTGGAAGAACGGCCACAGCGCCGATATGCGGATCGAGCGGGTCGAGGAGCCGAGCGTGTTCGGATTCACCTGGCACATCTATGGATTGCCAGAGGGCGACCCGCGCCGTACCTATGTCGAGTTCACGCTGGAACCGGCCGGCGCCGGGACCCGGCTCACGATGACGGAAACGGGTTTCGCCCAGCTGTCGGCCGACGACCACCGCAAGGCGTTCGACGGCAACACCGAGGGCTGGGCGAGCGAACTGGGTGAACTGGTCGAATACCTTGATGCAGCCTGATATCGAGGCGATCGCCGAGCAGGTCTTCGTCGCCTTGGCCGACCCCAGCCGCCGCGGCATCCTCGCCGCGTTGGCAGCCGGTGGTCCCGCCACGGCAACGGATCTGGCCGATCGCCTGCCGATCACTCGGCAAGCGATCGCCAAACACCTCGCCCTCCTGGCGGACGCGGGCCTGGTCACGGCCGAACCAGGGGAACGACGCCGGATCCGATACCGGCTCAATTCCGCCCCGATGCAAGTGGCGCAACAGTTCCTGGCCGCGCTCGCCCGCGACTGGGACGGCCAGTTCGACGCCTTACGCAGACACCTTGACAACAGGTAGTGCGCCATTCACCCGGATCGGCGGCTACCCGGGAACGTCGGCAACGGGCCAGCGTGGGTCCCGGCCCAGGAGGGCCGCCATGTTGTCCATCGCGGACAGCGCTCGGCCCTCCCCCAACGAGGGACGATAGACCCCGCCCAGACCATTGAGCGGACTGCCCGGGGCGGTGATCGACCGCGCGATAGGCAGCGCTACAGCGGTGAGACGGTCCGGAACTGCGCAGGGTCGGCCGAGCGCACGCGACAGATCCCAGCGATGCACCAGCATGTCGACGAAGTGGACCGACAGCACCAGGTCAGTAGCCATCGCACCGGCTTCGGGCAGATCCACGACGTCGCCAACCTGTTCCATCGCCACCACCCACCGGGCGGCGGTGCGGGCGAAGCCATCGCGTGGATCGTCGGCATGCTCTTCGAGCGGCGCGAACACCGACGCGATGACGGCCTCATGCCGTTCATTCATGTGCTCGATCAGGTCCGCGACCGTCCATCCGGTACACGGTGTCGGCGCACCGAGGTCGACGTCGGGGACGGTGGCGACATCGTGGCCGATCAGCGCCAGGGCCGTCGCGTCGAAACGCAGTAGATCCCGCAAAGTCACTCCTAAGAATTAGCGTCCGGTCGTTCGCTATCATTTTAGCGAACGACCGGTCGCTATGATGGGTCCGTGTCTCCCCGCAACTCACACGCCGAAGCAGCCCGCACCAGGGAACGGATCGTCCGGGTCGCCGTCGAGAACGCGTCGCGGATCGGCGTCGACGGCCTCACGATCGGTTCACTCGCCGACCGGCTCGGAATGAGCAAGGCCGGTGTCGTCGGCCCGTTCGGGTCTCGCGAGAACCTCCAGCACGCCGCACTGGAACAGGCGGGAGGAATCTTTCGCGCAGCCGTCATCGCACCACTCGCCGAGTTGTCACCTGGCACGGCCCGCCTGGCACGGCTGATCGATATCTGGATCGATTACCTAGCCGAATGCCCCTTCCCCGGAGGGTGTTTCGTCACCGCGGCATCGACCGAACTCGACGGAAGGCCGGGTCCGCTGCGAGACCGGCTATGCACCGTGGTCACCGATTGGCGCGCCTTCCTCACCGCGGAAGTCGCCGCGGCACAAGCCGAAACACCCGCCCCGCATCGATCTCCGGAAGAGGTCGCCACCGTCCTCATCGGCATTTCCATGGCGGTGAACCAGGAGATCCAACTGCTCGGTGACCTTTCCGCCGCCCAGCGCGGACGAGCCGCCATGCGCAACGCGGCCGGACTGCCCGCACCAGCCGAGCTTTGACGAGGCTGCGGCGACTCGCGCCCCGCGACCCCACCATACTCCGACGGGTAACAGCGGTTCACTGAGCTACCCATCGCGGTATCAACCGTGAGCTCCATCAGTCTCGTCTTCCGTGAGAACATCCTGCTGCCGCAGATATTCGGTCGCGGTGCGCTTCCTAGGACAGGCCGGGACGCAGTGCTCGTGGATGGCGATGATGCCGCGCGCCTGGCGGATGTCGATACCCGGCACCGCAGCATCCGCGCAGCCGGCGCTGGCCGAGGTGCGTCACGCGCTCACCACCTATCGGATGGCGACCGGTGCACGCCCGGCCGGTGTTGACCATCTGGCTATCCGGCTGGATCAGGCGTGGAAGATCCGCCACACCAGCCCCGATCACCGAACCCAGTTGGGGGCGTTGCTGCCCGGCCTGATCAGGGACGCGCAGCAGGCCGCCCGCCAACAGGAATGAGCCGCGACGTGCAAGACCTGAGCCGCCGCATCGGCGTGCCCGTTTAGCTCTCATCCTTCGGCCGGAACTTTGATCGGGGTTGCGACCGGCAAGGATACGGTGGGTGAGTTGGTGGCGGCCGGTTCCGCTGAGGTCTTCACCGACTTGACCGATACCTGCGCTGTGGTGACGGCGGTGCGGTCGCTAACCGGAATCACATAGCTTTTGTCGTAGGGTCACCGAGCAACAGCAGGCGTACGCAGGACCACCGCGGTATCACCAGGTGCCGTCGCGCGGTGTAGTCCGCGGCGGTCGTAGGCGTAGGTGGCGCCCGCGCCGAGCAGCAGACCCACGGCGAGGCCGAGCACCGTCATCCACAGGCCTTGGCCGAAACCGGCTTCGATACGCGCGTCGAAGAACAGAATGGCGCGCACCGCCAAGTAGATCTGGTGCATGGGTTCGAATCCGGCGAGGTGCGCGATGTAGGTGGGCGTCGCTTCCAGCGGGACCGTGGCCGCCGAGGACGGCAGGCCGAGAACGACGAACAGGACCAGGTTGACCATCAGTCCCGCGGTCCCGAAGGCGGCGAGGACAGCCAGCGCGGTCACGCCGACGGCGATGATGGCCAGAGTTCCGTACAGCCACAACAGCAGCGGACTGCCCAGCGGAACGTCCAATGCCGTTGCCACGGCGAGGAATATCCCGGACAGAATCGGCGCCGCGGTGGCGACAACAGCCCATTTCACCAGCAGGGTGCGGAAGCGGGAAATCCCAGTGGCCGGGGGATGCACGAACCACGGGCCGTATTCGGTGGGAGTGAAGCCGAGTACCGAATCGACGAGAGTGTGGATGATCATGGCGCCGGTGAAGCCCGCGAGCAGCAGGATCAGGGTGTAGAAGAAAGCGACGAGACCCTGCCCGGCGGACTCGTCCATGGGATGGTAAGCCGCGGTGACGATCTGCACCGGGTCGGTGAGCATCAGCCGGGCGGCGCCACTGGGCTCGACCGGCGCGCCGGGACCCGCGGCGAGGGCGGCGTTCACCTGATCGGTCAGGTTCTTGCCGACCGTCTCGTCCACCTGGTGCAGCGCGCGGTCGGCGATGCGCTGCATGATCCCGGTGGTGTAGGGGCCGACGCGCGGGTTGGTGTGGACCGTGATCACCGGACGCTCGATCTCGCCGGGCACCACGGCGGCGGCGCCGAGGATCGCCAGCCGTTTGGTGAAGTCGGACGGGATGACGATCGCACCGTAGACCTCGCCGTGCCCCAACTCTTTACGCGCCTCGGCGATGCCGACCACGCGCAGGTCGATCTTCTCCGGCGAGATACCCGCGACCAGCGCGTCGGTGACAGACGCGCCGATATTGGCGGGCTTGCCGTCGATCGTATCGCCGACGTCCTGATTGACCAGGGCCACCGGGAAGTCGTGCAGGTTCTTCTCGGTATTGCCGGAGTAGCCGAGGTACATGGTCGCGAGCAGCGCCGCGAAAACCATCAGCACCGCGATCGGGGCGGTGAAGGTCCGAACCGTCATGCGAGCCAATGTAGCCAGTGCCAACAAAGTTGGCAATGACTACATTTTGTTATCCTGCCAACACCATGCCGATCAGCCGAGCCCGCTCCTACCATCACGGCGACCTGCGCGCCGAGTTGCTGCAGCGGGCCGAGGCGACGCTGCGCGAGTCCGGGGCCGACGGCCTGTCGCTGCGCGGGCTGGCCCGCGACATCGGTGTCAGTCATGCCGCCCCGACCCGGCATTTCAAGGACAAGCAGGCGTTGCTGGACGCACTCGCGGTGTCCGGATTCGAACGCCTTGCCGCCGCCTTGGAGCAGACCGCCACGGGCTCGCTCGACGGGCACGTCCGCGCAATGGCCAGGACCTATCTCCGCTTCGCGACGGAGAACCCGGCACTCGTCGCGCTGATGTTCGCCCGCAGACACAGCCCAGCCGCGGGCGACGCGATGTCCCAGGCGGTGGACGCGGTCTTCGCGACACCGGTCGCGCTCATCGCGGAAGCGCAAAAGCGCGGTGAGGTCATCGCGGGCGAACCGCGCCGCATCGCACTGTCCGCGGTCGCCATCCTGCAAGGACTGGCCACCTTCGTCAATTCCGGCGTGATCGCCGCCGAGACCGCCGAAGAACTCTTGGACGAGACCACCACCCACATGATCGAGGGACTGCGCCCACGTCCGTGATGCCGCGGCACGGCGCCGGGCGGATCGGTCCGCAACATCCTGCGCACGATAACGAGCCTTTACTCCCGGTGCGCCCGGCGAATACGCGGGTCGCCGACGTGGCGGATCGAACTCCGCCAAGACAACGCTCGCGGCCAGTGCGCCGGAACCGTACCGAGGCGGCAAGCACAGCGGCAACAATCGACCCGGTCGCACGCCCGCCCGTCAGCTGCGCACCCCCGCCGGCATTTCGTCGATGCGAGCGCGCAGCGATCTGCCCGCGGCATACAGGGGTTCGGTCGAGCGAAGCGTACGACTGAGCACGAAGGCGCCCTCGAGGGTGGCGAGTACGGCGAGGATGAAGTCACGGGCGTCCGGAGCCGACAGGCCGCGGCCGACGAAGTAGGCGGTGCCCTCGTCGATCCAGGAGCCGATGACCTCGGCGGCGACGTCGCGGAGGGCCGGTTCGCTGTCGGCGATCTCGCCCGCGACGGTCCCGACCGGGCACATGTTGATCCAGCCGGTCTCTTCGATCTGTTCGGCGGCGGCTTCGAAGGCGGCGGGGACCGCGTCGCTCAGGTCGTCGTGCGGGTCGAACAGTAGCGGGAGCAACTGGATGTAGGCGGCCCCGGATCTGCGCAGGGCCGCGGCGGCAACCTGCGGTTTCCCTCCGGGAAAGTGGTGGTAGAGCGAGCCCATCGGCGCGCGGGCGGCGACGGTGATCTGTTTGACGCTGGTTCCGGCGTAGCCCTGCGTGCGCATCAGCTCGGCCGTGGCGGTGACCAGGCGCTCGGAGGTGCTGGTTGACATCTTCTCGGTCACCCCACCAGACTAGAGCAAATACTCTAGAGCGATCGCTCGAATGGAGGCGAATATGCCGACAATCGACCTTCCCGCGGGACGGGTGCACTACGTCGAGCGGGGCGAAGGACCGCCCGTCGTCCTATTGCACGGCTTGCTGATGAACCACACGCTGTGGGACGAGGTGCTCGGCCTGCTCCCCGACGGCTTCCGGTACGTGCTGCCGGACCTTCCCCTCGGCGCGCACCCCATACCGCTGAAGCCGGGCGTCGACCTGAGCCTGCGCGGCCTGAACCAGCTGCTCGCAGATTTCCTCGCCGCACTGGATCTGCGCGACGTGACGCTGGTGCACAGCGACTGGGGCGGTGCGCTGTTCCTCACCGCTTACGGGCTCGACGAGCGCGTCGGCAGGCTGATCGTGCTGCCGTGTGAGGCTTTCGACAACTTCCCGCCCGGCCTGCCGGGCAAGATGGCGACTGTCGCGACCTATCTGCCCGGCGGAATCACCGTGGCGCTGCGGCAGTTACGCGTCCCGTGGCTGCGTCGCTCACCATTGCTGTTCGGCTGGATGGCGCGCCGCCGGCTGTCCGACGACCTGGTGCGCGGCTGGACCGAACCCGGACTGCGGGACGGCCGCATCCGGCGCGACCTGCTCGCCTATACCAAATCGGGCTTCCGCAGGCGCGAACTCATCGCCCATACCGAAGCGCTGCGGAACTTCGCGGGTGAGGCGTTGATCCTGTGGTCGTCGGCGGGCAAGGTGATGCCGCGCGAGCACGGGCGTCGGCTCGCCGAACTCATCCCCCGTGCGCGACTGGTCGAAATCGACGACGCCTACGTCCTTTCCATGCTCGACCAGCCCACCGCGGTCGCCGAGGCGATGTCGGCGTTCCTCACCGAACACCGCGCCACTCCGGGGCCGAACACGCGGTAGACGTTGGCCAGGAAGCTCGACGCGCGGGCGATGCGCACACCGTGCCGAACGGGCTGCGGGGCCAGAGCACCAGCGTTGTCGATCCGGCATGGGCTTCCACCCCGCGCTTCATGCCGATGCGGCGACCACCAGCCACCGCCTGCACCATGTACCGGCGCGACGACGTCCGATGGCCGCCGCTCGACCAGCCGCCGATCCGGATCAGACTTTCACGGTCGCCAGTTCCGCTGGAGCCGCCGGAGTCTCCGGGATCTCCTGGATCTCGAACGGCTCAGGGGGCTCGTCGTCAGCGCGCCTCCGCGACCGGTAATGGGCCCACTGCAGCAGGCTGATCCCGATGAGTCCGGCAATGGTTGTCGCGATGCCGATCCGGTTGCCGGGCGGGCGCCAGTCGACGACCAGTTCCGCGTCCTCGGTGCCCGCGGGCATGTCGACGGCGAGGAATACGCCTCCGATCGTGTGGGCGGACAGCTCCCGGCCGTTCAGCGTGACCCGGTGGCCGGGCCAGGCCAGCCGCGCGAACACGACGCGCCCGCCGCTGGCCGAGCTCACCACGGCACGGGCCGTGATGTCGTCCAGGGAACTGCTCGACACCGCGGTGACGCCCGCGGTGTGAGCGATCGGGCCGTTGCGGGTGGAAACCTGCCCATCGGCGCGTTCCAGCACCCAGATGTGCCGTTCGTGTCCCGGGTAGTCGACCCACCGCCAGCCGGTGGGCGCGGGACGTTCGCGCGCGTCGGGGTACTGCACGCGATGCAGTACCACCCTGTCGACCTTCATCAGATCGACGATGGATGCCCCCGTGGCGGTTTCGGTCGCGAAGGCGCGGCGGTACGCGTCGGGACAGGTGCTGCCGTCCCAGGCCATGCACAACATGCCCGCGAAAGCGGCGTGGCCGATGGGCGTGTAGGCGTTGACGTAGTCGAGCCCGACGGCCTTGGCGTAGTTGCCGATGGCCAGCGAGCCGTACGCGCCCGCGACGTTCCTGTCCTCGGGGGCCAGGGCGGCGCGGTCGGCCAGTTGCAGGGTGAGGCCGTCGAAATCGGGAAACGCCGCACGCATCGCCGAGCGCCGTTCCGGGAAGTCGTAGGACATCGGCGTCATCGGCGCGCCTCGCACCTGCTCGTAGGCGATGGGGAACATCGCGGCGATGGTCAACGCGCACGCGGCGACCGTCCCGCGGTTGCGCGCAAGCCATACGGCGGCGGCGCCTAGGGCGACGACCGCCAGCACCGCGACCATATGGCGCAGCACCAAGTCCGGCGCGGCGGAAACCGACCGGACGAACAACAGCCCGACCAGCACCGCGGCGGCCGTGGCGCGGCGGCGCGAGGCGGCGAAAGCGCCGTAACGACTGAGCAATACGCACACCAGCACGAGCAGGACGACGGCCAGCATCGGCAGGACCCGGGCGGGCCAGCGCAGCGGTCCGATGGCGCCCGGTCCGGCCGTCCACATCAGCACCGCTGTGGCGAAGAAGGCCACACCGCTCAACTCCCGTGCCGCGGCACGCGCGGCACGCCAGTCGACGAATGCGAGCGCCGGGATGAGGAACCAGGCGATATAGACCATCGGCAGCGGCTGAACATGCCCCCACCATGCGGTGAACGCCGGCGTGGTGCTCGGCAGACTGGCATTCAGCGACTCCGACCACGGCACCGTCAGGAACGGATCGTTGTGGATCTGGGCGCTCCCCCGCCAGGTCACCTGCGAGGACAGAATCCCGGACAGGTTCGCCACAGCCGCCGTGAGCGCGGCACATCCCGCCGCCAGGCACAGTCGTACCGTCGGCCCCCACCGACGCTGATGCACGACCTCACCGGCCGCGACCGCGGCGATGATCAGCGCGGATTCCACTGCTGGGAAGGCATATTGGACGGTGAGCGTCAGATAGAGGAAGACGAACACCGGCAACGGTCCACTCCGACCGCGGGCATACCGCACCGCCGAGGCCCACGCGTGCACCATCCACGCGGTCGCGACATGCGGGGTGAACCAGCTCGCCTGATCGAAGAACAAGAACCAACCGCTCAGCGGGAACGCGATCCCCGCCACCGCCGCCCAGCGGGGACGGGCGCCGTAGGCGAGGCAGATGCGGAACACGCCGAGCGCGGCGATGATCGAGAAGACGAGCTTCACCGCCGTCGCGTAGGCGGCCAGATCGTCCATCGACGGTGCGAGCAGGTAGACCAGCAGCTGCGGCGGATTGAACAGTGCCGCCTCTTCCAGGGTGTAGTTGCCCGCCATCCACTCGTGCGGAACGAGGGCGGGAAACCTGCCGTCGCGCAACAGCTCTCCGAGCCTGACCCACATGGGTGCGTACTGCGCCTCGGTGTCGTCGGTGTAGTAGTGCCTGGCGTCGGCGAGCAGCACCGCCGCATACCCGGCGATCACGCCGATGACGGTGGCCGCACCCCAGACGTAGTGCTCTTTTCGCGCTCCGGGCGCCGCGCCAATCCTCACAAAGCGCGCAGTGTAGTGGCGACGGGTGAACTCGTCACGTCCTGTTGACGCGATATGTCCGGGTTTTCGCCATCGGACGAGGAAGTGCGCCGACTTGCCTTGACGTCGACGAGAAGGTTTAGCGTTGCGGTGACGTCGGTGAAGGAGGATGGATGCGAATCGGCGAACTGGCGCAGCGCGCGGGTACCAGCACGCGTGCCCTGCGCTATTACGAGGAGCACGGCCTGGTACGGCCGCGCCGCGCGGCCAATGGGTATCGCTCGTACGACGAGGCGGAGCTGCGGATCGTGGCGGAGATTCGCGCGCTGCTCGGAGCGGGTTTCGATCTCGACGACATCCGCCCGTTCGTCGCCTGCCTGCGGGCGGGCAACCCCTCGGGCGACATCTGCCCGGACTCGGTCTCCACCTTGCGGCGCAAACTGGCCGAGGTCGATTCCTACATCGACCGCTTGGAGACCGTTCGCGGTCAACTGCGCGGCCAGCTCACGGCGGCCTGCGAGTTCGACCGGATCGAGGAGGGCCGGTGAAGTTCGCGGTCAGCTACAGCACTCCGTTCTTCGGCACCGACCCGGACCGGCTGATCGGCTACGCCCAGCACGCCGAACACTGCGGCTTCGAAGCCATCTACCTGCCCGAGCACATCGCGTTGTACCCGGGCGCCACGGTCGGGCCGATGGAGATCACGCCGTCGGTGCCGTTCGCCGACCCACTCGACGCGCTGAGCTTCGTGGCCGCCGCGACGGACCGGATCCTGCTCGGCACGTCGGTGCTGTTGCTGCCGTACCACCATCCAGTGGTGCTGGCCAAACGCCTGGCGACCATCGATGTGCTGTCCCAGGGGCGGATGCGCCTGCTGACGGTGGGGCTGGGCACTCTGCCCGGTGAGGCGGAGGCGGTGGGCGTCGATTTCGGCACCCGCGGCCGCCGGGCCGACGAGGCCATCGACGTGCTGCGCCTGCTGTGGTCGGGCGACTCGAATGGGGTGAGCTTCGAGGGCGAGTTCTTCCGCTTCGAGAACCTGTGCAGCTTCCCGAAACCCTATGTGAGCCAGCGGCTGCCGATTCATGTCGGCGGATCGAGCCGGGCCGCCGCCCGGCGGGCCGGGGCCCGTGGTGACGGCTACTTCCCCGGCGGCGCGCTCGGTCCCGGCGAACGCGCCGTCCAGCTGGAGATCGCCCGCGCCGCGGCGGCGGACCGGGGCATCGACGCGTTCGAGTACACCCGCTGGGGATCGCTCGATATGCCGGTCGAGCGGGTCGAAGCGCTGGTCGAGCAGGGTGTCACACGCATCGTGGTGAGCGCGAGCACGGGTGAGCCGCAGCAGGCGCGCGAGGAGCTGTCCGGCTTCGCCGAGCGCTTCGGACTCGCGCACGCACCGGCCTGACCCGGCAGCCGGACGCGGACGGCCTCAGACCGCGTGTCCGGCGGTCAGGTCGGCCACCGCGTGATAGTGCAGCGTCTCGGCCCCGCGGCGCGGCGCTGCTCCGTCCTCCGGTTCCAGCAGTATCCCCACGTGGTCGCCGAAGTCGTAGCGGTCCCGGATGCGGGCACTGAACCAGCTGGGCACGGAGCTGATCACGGGCACGCCGCCGGGCCCAGGGGTCCAGTCGCAGTGCACGAACTTGTCGATGTCGTCGCCGGTCTCACCGCCGAACAGCCGGGCAAGCGACAGCTGTTCACTGCCGAGCACATGCACCGCGACCCGCTCGGCGCGCTGGGCGACCCGGTAGGTGTGGTTGCGTTTGGACAGGCCGACCAGGAACCGGCGCGGCTCGATGCTCACCTGCGTCGCGAAGCCCACGAGACATCCGGCCCGCCGCCCATCGGCCTGGACGGTGACCAGCAGCACGGGATAGTCCGCCGCCGCGACCACCGCGTCGAACACTGCGGTCCGGTCTTCGGTAGCCATGGGTCCTCCCAGCGTGATGCGACGTCTTCCCCGGATGCCCGCGCGATCCTCGGGCAAACGTTCCGGGCTGGGCACCACTCACCCTACAACTGCGGCGGCGAATCGTCTGAGACGGTGACGCCAACAGGGGTGCGGTGCCCATGAGACGGCTGCGTAGGTCAGCGCTTTCTGATCTACGTTCCGTGGATGATAGTCCACCGCAACGACTTCCGCGCCCACACTGAAAATGCCGAGTGGCGAGTGCCACATTGCGTGTGCACCTGCGCTTACAAGGGCGCAACCCCACGCCCACCGCATTTCCCGCATACCCCCGACCGTGTCGGTACCCTGCGAAACAGGATGGCGCACGCCGTCCGCTGAACGCGATCTGGTGTCGGACACCAAGGCCAGTGTCGTGGCGACCGCGCCGACCGTCCCATGACGCGGCCGATCCAGCTCGGCGTTCCGAACCGATGCGGTGCCACATGGCTGGATTCGTCGAGCAGCAGGATCCGGCGACGACGATTCCCGGCACGATCGGACGCGCGCAGTAAACTCCGCTCATGGCAGTCACCTGGCCGGACGAGGTGGACGAGGTGCTCGGCGGCGACCTGACCTGCGCGGCGGCGTACGTGACGCCCGCGGGCGGCGCGGTGGTGGCGGCGGTGGCGCCGATCGGGCTGCGAGACCGGGCGGCGGGCACGGTCGGGTTCACGACGTCACTCGGGTTCGGGCGCAAGCTAGAGCGCATCAAACGCGACCCGAAGGTGGCACTGGCGTATCACACGCGCGAGCATGGCATCGGCGACCTCGACAACCCGCGATTCGTGCTGGTACAGGGCACGGCGAGCTTCGATCCGACACCGGATCGAGACGCGCTCGACCGCATCGGCGACCAGTCGGCGCCTTATCTGGGCCCACCGCGGCGCGGTGCGTTCTGGGATCGCTGGCTGCGCGCGTACTACGCCGACCGTGTCCTGGTGACGGTGACGGTCGAGCGGATCCTCGTGTGGCCGGATCTCGCCGCCACGGGCACGCCCGACATCTTCGGCGCCGCATTGCCATCCGTCGAGCCCGACCCGCAGCGTCCGCCCGTGAAGGGCACCGGCGCTCGAGTTGATGTCACGAAAACCGCGGCGCGGGTGGCGAAGCTGCCGCACCGGCTGCTCGGCTACCGGCAGGCCGACGGCTACCCCAGGGTTGTTCCGGTGCGGGTAGCCGGATCCAGCGGGGGCGGCGTCCATCTCACCGTTCCGGCGGGCCTGCCGCAGGGTGGGCGCCGCGCCGGACTACTGGCACACGCCTATCGCCCGCAGCTGATCGGCCTGGAATCACGGCAGTACACCGGTTGGCTCGAGGTCGCCGACTCGGCGGCGGTGTACGCGCCGCACACCGCCGCCGGGTTCACGGCGCCGCCGAACAAGACGATCCTGTTGCTGGCCAATGGTTTTCTCGCGCGCCGCGGACTCGCCCGTGCGCGCAAGTCCGGCAGAGCCGAGGCCGTGCGCTGACGTGCCCGGGGCTGGTCCGCGGGCACGTCGGCACCAGCCTGGGCTAGTCCGCGGTCTCCAGGTAGACCGGGAGCTTCGCGTGACCGTTGGAGATGAAGCTGGGTACGCTGCCGAGTTCGGCCGGGTCGACGGCCAGCCGCATCTTCGGGAAGCGCTGGAAGATGCCGGGCAACGCGATCTCGGCTTCCAGCCGGGCCAGCGGCGCGCCCAGGCAATGATGCGCCCCGTAGCCGAAGGCCAAGTGCTCCTTGGTGGGCCTGCGCACGTCGAAGTCGTCGGCGGTCGCGCCGTGCAGCTTCGGATCACGGTTGGCCGCGGCGTACGACGCGAGAATCGGCTCGCCCTTGGCGATCCGAATCCCGTCGATCTCGATGTCGTCGGCGGCGAAGCGCAGCGGCAGGTGCGCCACCGGCGCCTCGAAGCGCAGCGCCTCCTCGATCAGGTCGGTCCAGCCCGCAGCGCCGTCGGTCACCTGGGCGAGCTGGTCCTCGTGGGTCAGCAGCGCGAAGATGGCCTGGTCGAGCAGGTTCACCGTCGTTTCGTGCCCCGCGCTGATGACGAGCAGCAGCGTGTCGATCAGCTCCTGTTCGGTCAGCTGCGAACCGTCGTCCTCGTCCCGGTGTGAGATCAGCAGGCTGGTCATGTCGTCACCGGGCGTCTCGCGCCGGTAGGCGACGAGTTCACCCAGGATCCGGTACATCTCCATGTAGTTGGCCTGGGACTCCTCCGGGCCGAGCGAGGTGTCGAAGATGCCGTCGACGCACTTGCGCAGACCGGCGTTCAGGGCTTCCGGAACACCCATCAGCGCGCTGATCACTTGGATCGGCAGCGGGTAGGCGAAACCCTCGCGCAGGTCCACCGGTTCGCCCGCGGGGGTTGCCGCGAGTTCGGCCAGCAGATTCGCGGTGATCTCCTCGATCAACGGACGCATCGCCTGGGTGCGGCGGTGGGTGAACGCGGGCGCGACCAGTTTGCGCAGCCTGCGATGATCGGCGCCGTACGCGGTGAACATGTTGTTCACCGCCACCCACAGGAACAATGGCCAGTCCTGCGGTATCTCCCCGTTGATGAACGCCGGCCAGTGCTGCCTGGGATCTTTCGACACCCGGGAGTCGGCCAGCAGGCGCTTGAGCAGGTCGGCATCGGATACCGACCACGCACGCACGCCGCCGGGCAGCTCGACGAGGGTGACCGGTCCACGCGCACGGATTCGAGCGGACTCGCCCTGGATATCGGTGCCCGCCGGGTCGAGTACTAGGGGCTGTGTGTCCATCGGGTCTCCTTAAAGCACGGTCAGCGGAGGGGATTTCGGGAAGACGACGGGTAGGGACACCAGGGCGCGGTGGAACGGACCGGGCCGCCAGGTCAATTGGTTCGGCACGACGGCCAATCTCAGCTCGGGCAGTGCGTCGAGGAGTTGATCAATGGCGTCTTGCACCACCAGGTACGCGGCCGACCGGGCGGGGCAGGCATGCGGTCCGACACTCCAGGACAAATGCGCGCGGCTGTCGACGCGGTTGCCGACGCCGATCGCCGGGTCGTTGTTGCAGCCCGCCATGCTGATCAAGACTGGTTGGTGCGCGGGCAACCACACGCCGTCGATGAGGATCGGCTGTTTCGGATAACTGACGCAGTAGTTGTGCATCGGCGGGTCGTTGAACAAGACCTCGTCGAGGGCGTCGCGAGTCGAAAGACTTCCGCCGAGAAAGTCTCCCGCGAACCGGTCGTCGGTGAGCATCACCCGCAGAGTGTTGACGATCAGGTTCTGCTGCGGCTCGATGCCCGCGCCGTACAAGGTGACCAGCTGGTGGATCATCTCCACGTCGTTCAGGCCAGCGGGGTGGCACAGCAGCCGGGAGGTGACGTCGTCGCCCGGTTCCTTCCGTTTCATCTGCACCAGCTCGAACAGCGCGTCGGTGAGCATGGCGTTGCCCTTGTCCGCGTTGACACCTTCGAAGATGGCGGCCATGCCGGTCGCGACCTGCTGACCGATGTCCGGCGGGCAGCCGAGCATGGCGTTGAGCACCGCGAACGTGAGCGGGAAAGCGTACTGGCTGATCAGATCCGCGGCGCCGTCCTCGCAGAAGGCATTGATCAGCGGGATGGCGATCCGCTCGACCGTGCTGTGCAGGGCGTGCAGATCGATCTCCGCGATGCTCGCCACGTTCGCCTGCCGGTAGCGCAGGTGTTCCAAGCCCGCGCTGCGCAACGCGTTCGGCCGCCACTCCAGCATCGGCAGGATCGGGCACTCGCCGGGAATGTTCTTCTGCCAGGTGCGTGGGTCGGCCGGGAAATGCTCGGGATCGTTGAGGATGCGCAGCGCAGTGTGGTAGCCGATCACCAAGGTGGCGGGCACATCCGGGGACAGCTCCACCGGAACGAGCGGGCCGTACTTGCGGCGCATTTCGCGGTAGGCCCGATGGGGATCCGCGGCGTACTCCTCCGAATACAACGGGTAACGCGGCCCATCGGTGTCGATCGGCGAACCGTGCTGGACAGGGCAACCGCTCGGGGAGGCGGGCGGCGGGAAATGTGGCGTGGTCACGAAGGTAACTCCAGAAACGAACAGACAGTTGACGACCGCGGTCGAGCATGCGGGCACGCGCTCCGATCACGGAAGTCGACTCGGTACAGGCGTATCGGGGTGCCAGGTCGATCGGCGCGTACCTCGATGTACACGCCCTTGGGCGTTGCCTCCCTTCTGAATCGGTGTGCGGTGTCCCCCCGCCGAGCGGATCGAGGCTATGACGCCGATGGTCCTCGAGGATGATCCGGGAATACGTTCAGCGGAGGGGATGGCGGAAAGACGACCGGGAGCGCGGTCAGCGCCCGTTGGAACGGACCCGGCCGCCAGACCAGCTCCTCGGCCGCGACCGCGAGCCGCATCTCGGGCAGGGCATCGAGCAACTGGTCGATGGCGTCCTGGACGATCAGATAGGCCACCGACCTGGCCGGGCAGGCGTGCGGACCGACACTCCAGGCGAGGTGCGCTCGGTTGTCGGTGTACGCACCCGTGTTGATCTGGGGGTCGTTGTTGCAGGCGGTCATGCTGACGACCACGGGCTGGTGTGCCGGTAGCCAGACACCGTCGATCAGCATCGGCTGCCGCGGGAAGGTGACGCAGTAGTTGGAGAGCGGCGGATCGGTGAACAACACCTCGTCCAGCGCGTCGCGGGTGGAGAGACTGCCACCGAGAATGCCGCCCGCGAGTCGCTGGTCGGTGAGCATCAGCCGCAGGGTGTTGATGATCAGGTTCTTCGTGGGCTCGATACCGGCGCCGTACACGCACAGCACCTGGTGGATCATCTCGGCGTCGTCGAGGCCGGCCGGGTGCCGCAACAGCCCCGTGACGATGTCGTCGCCGGGCTGAGTTCGCTTGAGCGCGACCAAGTCTGCCATCGCCGAAGCGAACATCGCGTTACCCTGCTCGGCCTCGATACCTTCGAACATCGCGGCCATGCCCATCGCCGCCCGCTGCCCGATGTCCGGCGGGCAACCGAGCATGGCGTTGATCACCGCGAAGGCCAGCGGGAACGCGTACTGCGCGACCAAGTCGGCCGAGCCATCCCCGCAGAAGGTGTTGATCAGCGGAACAGCGATCTGCTCGACCGTGGCGCGCAGACCGAACAGGTCGATCTCGTCGATGCCCGCGACGGTGGCCTGCCGGTAGCGGGTGTGCGCCGCCCCGGTGGTGCGGATCGCGGCCGGACGCCACTCCAGCATCGGCAGAACCGGGCAGTCACTGGGCACCGTCGCCTGCCAGGTGCGCGAATCGGCCGGAAAGTGGTCGGGGTCGTTCAGGATTCGCAGCGCGGTGTGATAGCCGACGACCAGCGTCGCCGGTACGCCGGGCGCCAGTTCCACCGGCACCAGCGGCCCGTATCTGCCGCGCATCTCGCGGTAGACACGGTGCGGGTCCGCGGCGAATTCGTCCGAGTACAGGGCGACGCGCGGCCCGTCGGTGTCGATCGGCGAACCATGCTGGACAGGGCAGCCGTTCGCGGCTGCCGAAGTGTGCGGCGAGAACTGGGGCGTGGTCAAAAACGTGACTCCAAAACGGGGGCAGAACGTTCGACGAGCATGGTCAAGAGCGCGCGGCACGTGCCTCGGTCACGTGCGTCGAGGTGGCCGGAGCGGACATGACAGACTCCGGCGTGATGTCGTATTCCCTTGCGGCACAGCATATCTCGTGCCAAGACCAGCAGTGCGGTCCGAGACGGCGGTTGCGTCCGCACGGGAGAACAGACCCGTACCCGCGTCTCCCACCGGGCTACGCGGGTTTCGGTCTCGAACGCCATGTCAGCGAGGTTCGTTGTCGCGGTGTGTATTCGATGCCGGGCAGTGCGGGACTAGTTCTGCGCCGTCAGCAAGACGGGCAGTTCGGAGTGTCCGTTGGAGATGAAACTGAGCACGGTGCCGACTTCGGACGGATCGACCGCCAAGCGCATGTCCGGGAAGCGCCGGAAGATGGCGGGCAGCGCGATCTCGGCTTCCATCCGGGCCAGTGGCGCACCCAGGCAGTGGTGCGCGCCGTAACCGAAGGCCAAGTGGTCCTTGCCCGAGCGCCGCACGTCGAACTGGTCAGCCGTCGGGCCGTGCACCTTCGGATCACGGTTGGCCGCCGCGTAGGAGGCGAGAATCGCCTCGCCCTTGGGAATACGGATACCGGCGATCTCGATGTCGTCGACGGCATACCGCAGCGGCAGGTGCGCGACCGGCGCCTCGAAACGCAACGCCTCCTCCACCACATCGGACCAGGCGACCCGGCCCTCGACCACGTCGGCGCGCTGGTCCGCGCGGGTCAGCAGCGCGAAGATGGCCTGGTCGAGCAGGTTCACCGTGGTCTCGTGCCCGGCGTTGATGACCAGCATCAGCGTGTCGACGAGTTCCTTCTCGGTCAGCTGCGAGCCGTCGTCCTCGTCGCGGGTGCTGATCAGCACGCTCGTGATGTCCTCGCCGGGGGTCTCCCGCCGGTACGCCACGAGTTCGCTTATGAGCCGGTACATTTCGAGATAGTTCGCCTGGGCCTCCTCCGGCCCGAACGAGGTGTCGAAGAACCCGTCGACACAGGTGCGCACGGCGGGCCCGAGGTGCTCGGGCACACCCATCAGTTCCGTGATGACCTGGATCGGCACCGGGTAGGCATATCCCTCGCGCAGGTCGACCGCCTCCCCCGGCGGGGTCGCGGCCAGCTGGTCGAGCAAGCTTTGGGTGATCGCCTCGATGCGCGGACGCAGGGCCATGGTGCGCCGGTGCGTGAACGCGGGCGCGACGAGTTTCCGCAGCCGCCGATGATCGGAACCGTACGCGGTGAACATGTTGTCCACGGCCACCCAGGGGTGCAGCGGCCACTCCTGGGTGATCTCACCGTTCATGAAGGCCGCCCAGTGCTGGCGTGGATCCTTCGACACACGCGGGTCGGCCAGCAGGCTCTTCAGCACGACGGCGTCGGTGACCGACCACGCGGGCACCCCGCCGGGTAGCTCCACCAGAGCAACCGGCCCACGCTCGCGCAGCCGCGCGGACTCGCCTTGGATATCGGTACCGGTGAGGTCCAGGACAATCGGTTCTTGCGACATCGGACGCTCTCCTTATACCAGGTTCAACGGAGGGGACGCGGGGAAGACGACCGGCAAGGCCGCCAGCGCCCGGTGGAACGGGCCGGGCCGCCAGACCACTTGGTCCACGGGCACGGCCAGCCGCATTTCGGGGAGAGCATCGAGAAGCTGATCGATGGCTTCCTGGACGACCACGGAGGCCACGGACTTCGCGGGACAGGCGTGCGGTCCGACCGCCCACGCCAGATGGGAGCGGTTACCGGCACGATCCCCGCCACGGATCGCCGGATCGTTGTTGCAGGCCGCGAGACTGACCAGCACCGGCTGATGGGCGGGCAGCCAGGTGTCGGCGATGAGGATGGGCTGGCGCGGGTAGGTGATGCAGAAATTCGCCATCGGCGGGTCGTTGAACAGCACCTCGTCGAGCGCGTCGCGCGTCGACAGGCTGCCACCGAGGACCTCGCCGCCGAACCGGTCGTCGGTGAGCATCAGCAGCAGCGTGTTGGTGATCAGGTTCTGCTGCGGTTCTATTCCCGCCCCGTAGAGGCTGATCAGCTGCGACAGCATTTCCACGTCGTCGAGGTTGGCCGGGTGATGGACCAGTCGCGAGGTGACGTCGTCGCCGGGATCCGCACGGCGCAGGTGGACCAGCTCCATCAGCGCCTCCGAGAGCATCTGCATACCCTTGGCGGCTTCGACCGTGTCGAAGAGCATCGCCATGCCGGTCGCGACGCGCTGACCCAGCTCCGCCGAGCAGCCCACCATCCGGTTGAGCACTTCGAAGACCAGCGGGAACGCGTATTGCGTGACCAGGTCCGCGGATCCGGCCTGACAGAAGGAGTTGATCAGCGGGATGGCGATGCGCTCGACGGTCGTCTGCACTTCGTGCAGGTCGATGGCGTCGATGCTCGCGGTGTACGCACCCCGATAGCGGGCATGTGCCGCCCCGCTGTTGCGCAGCGCGTTCGGGTACCACTCCATCATGGGGCGGATGGGCGAGTCCTCGGGAATGTTCTTCTGCCAGGTGCGCGGATCGGCCGGAAAGTGCTCGGGATCGTTGAGGATCCGCACGGCGTCCTGGTATCCGATCACCAGCGTGGCCGGTACACCGGGCGACAGCTCGATCGGCACCAGCGAGCCGTGACGTCTGCGCATCTCCCGGTAGGTCCCGTGCGGATCGGCCGCGAATTCCTCCGAGTACAGCGGAATGCGGGGACCGCTGGTGTCGATCGGCGATCCGTGCGCGACCGGGCAGCCGCCCGCGGCCATATGGCTGGTGAGCGTGGACGAGGACTGGGGCGTGGTCAAAGACGAGACTCCAAACGATGGAACAAGAATTCGACAAGCGTGATCAGCGAACGCAGGCAGGTGCCTCGGTCACGCGCGTCCAGCGACGTCAGCGGTGTGCCGGGTTCCAAGTCGAGGGCATCGCGCACCTCGTCGAGCGGGTAAGGCCGTGCGCCTTCGAACTGGTTGACCGCCACCGAATACGGGACACCGCGTTCTTCGAGCACCGAGAGCACCTCGTCGGACTTCTCGATGCGGCGGGTGTCGACCAGCACAAGGGCACCGAGCGCACCTCGGGCCAGCTCCTCCCACAAGGGGACGAAACGCTGCTGGCCCGGCGTGCCGAACAGGTAGAGCGCGAGTTTGGGGCTGAGGGTGATACGGCCGAAGTCCATCGCGACGGTCGTCTGCGACTTGCCGGGCAGCCCGGCCATGTCGTCGACACCGACACTGGCTTCGGTGATGGTCTCCTCCGTGCGCAGCGGCTTGATCTCCGAGACGCTGCTCACGAACGTGGTCTTGCCGACACCGAAGTTGCCCGCGACCAACAGTTTCACCGAGCGCGTCACGGTCTCGGGCACGTAGTCGACGGCGCGATCAGACGGCGAGAGCACGGAGCCCATTGAGTACCTCCTCCAGCAGAGCGATCTCCGGCAGGGACTCGGCCGGGGTAGGGGTGACCAGATTTCCGCCGTCCATGAGGTCGGACGCGACGATCTTGACGACGGATGGCGGCAGGTCGAGGTACGCGGCGATCTCGGCGATCGACAGCGCACCCCGACGGCTGCACAGGGCCATGACCCGGCGCGCGTCGGGCGACGCGCCGGGGAGCGGATCTTTGGCGGTCAGGACCAAAGTGACCAGGTCCAGCTCGCGAGTGGGACGGGTACGTCCTCCGGTGCGCACGTAAGCCCGGACCAGGTCCGGATCGCGCCGTGGCTTGCTCATGACGGTACCTCGTGGTTACTCGGGTCCGTAATGCCCAGCGGCGCGGTGCCTGTGACTCGCTCGCCGCGCTCGATCATGGCATTTCGCCGCCGTCTACCCGCCTGCGCGGCTGGCTGCCCAGCTCGCGTCCGACCCGGCCGGCCAGCTCGTTCATCCGGTGCGCAATGAGGGCCACATCGATGTCGTTGGTGGTCGCTACGCCGAGCAGCGCGCCCTCCCCGGCGGCGGTGATGAGGATCATTCCCTGGTCGTACTCGGTCATGTTCTGCCGCACGCCGTTGGTGGCATCACCGCAGAACTCGCCCAGCGCCTTGCCGAGCGAGCGCAGGCCGGAGGCGGCGGCGGCGAAGCGTTCCGCCTCGTCCCGGCTGATCCCCGAGGAGTGCGCGATCCGCAGGCCGTCCTCGGACAGCAATACCGCGAATCTGACCCCGGAGATACTGAGATCTTCGAGTAGCCAGCCCAGTTTGTTGCTGCTGTCGGTCACGGGTGTGGCCATCAGGATGTCATCCCTTCCGTGTCATCGGATGCGGCGGCGCGGCCGCTCTTGGAACCCGTCTGCCAAGCTGCGGCGATCTCGGGGCGAGCGAGACCAGGTTCGGTGCGCGGCCCGACCGGGGCCAACGCGACCGTTCGACGGCGTCGCTTCGGCAGGCCGCCACTGGTTATCTCGCTCACCGAGAGCGACTGCTCGTCCTCGCCGGACTGCTCGCTCGGCCTCTCCGGAGCCGGAACCGTGACCGGCTCGGGTTGTGCCTCCGTCACGGGTGCGACCTCCTGGACCTTCTGCGGGGCGACCAGCAGCGACTCCGGGATGTAGACCATCGCGCGCATGCCGCCGTAGACGTTCGGGCCGTCGATGTAGACGGTGAAGCCGTAGCGGCGCGCCAGCGCGGCGATACCCGGGAAGCCGACCTTCGGCGACGGGCCGAGCTGGTGGATGTCGACGGGCCGCTCGTGCGCGAGCACCTGGCGGGCCTCCTCCATCTGCTCGGCGTTCATCCGCACGCCCGCGTCATCGATGATCACGGTGACGCCGTGGTGGCCCTCCTGGAAGCTGACGTCCACGTAGGAAGTCGGCGGGGAATACCGCAACGCGTTGTCGAGCAAGGTCGCCAGCGTGTGCACGAGCGGTTCCACCGCACGGCTGATCACCACGCGATCGAGCTGGCCCGGCCGCACGCGCAGGTATTCGCGGACGCGGCCGATGGCGCCGCCGACCACGTCGGTCAGCGTCTGGGCCGGCCAGCGACGGCCGGGCAGGCCACCACAGACGATCACGTAGGACTGCGCCTGACGGATCATCTGCTGCACGGTGTGGTCGATGCGGGTAAGGGTTTCGTACACCTGGTCATCGCGGTGCTCGCGCAGCGCGGCGCTCACCACCTGGCTGACGTCGGCGCCGAGGCTGACCACGGAGGTACCGAACGAGCGGACCGCGGCGCTGGACGCCTGGCGCGACGCCGCGGCGACCTCATTACGCGCGGTCTCCTCGGCGGCTTTGATCGCCTGGTGCGCTTCGGTGTTGGTCTGTTCCCTGGTCTCCGAGCGCATGAGGCTCAGATCGTCGGCGTACCGCTCGGAAATCCAGCGCAGGCATTGCGCCAGTCGCGAATTCTCCATGCCCGCCTGGACTTCTACCGGCGGCACCTGCGACTCGAACCGGCGGATCGACTCGGCCACCGCGGGTAGCGTGGTGGCCGCGAATCGTTCCAGCGTGTCCTCCGTCGCGCGCTGTTCCCTGGTCAGGGCCTCGACCCTGACCCGCTGAGCCTTGGCATACTGCACTGCGTACAACGCCACCGCTACGGCGATCACCAAAGCGACGGCGAGGATCCATGAAAGCACCACGGCGATATCTTGATTCATCAGTTCTTTCGTCGTTGACTGGTCTCGAGGAGTCGGCCCTCTGCCATCCTGCTTCGCTCGCCTTCCCTCGCCTGCCGACCATGGACGGACCGGTCGGTTGAGTCCGCGTCGGAGCCCCGGAGCCCCGCGTCGACGCCGGCGCTCACCCGAGCGCCTACCGCACAGTGCCCGCAGGACAGGCGATTACACGTCAATCGCCGACCGCTCGAATCGTGTCCGAACGGTTACCAGAACCCGACCATCCGCACATTAGCAGCATTCCAAGAAAGTCTCTGCCGATCCCGCCGACACTTTTCGGATTCCCCCAACTGGGACGATAGGTGCCGCTGATCGCGACATAGATGCGCAATAATGTTGGGCTGCCGTGTAACTCGATCACCGTTGCCCTGCGCGAGGTCCGGCCGCTGGAGTGATTCGGCGAAGGCATGGCCCATACCGGAAGCTGCGCCTTCGCCGGCCCCAGGAAACCACCGGCAGAACGCGGGTTCACCGATGAGGGCGGACCGCCGGTACCGGATACCATGCGCCCATGGCAAAGCTGAAGGTCTCGGTCGACGTCCCGATCTCCCCCGCGCAGGCCTGGTCGCACACGTCCAACCTCGCCGAACTCGACAAGTGGCTGACCATGCACGAAGCGTGGCGCGGCGATGTCCCCGCCGAATTGACCGTCGGTACCCAACTGGTCGGCATCGCGTCCGTGAAGGGCCTGCGCAACCGGGTGACCTGGACCGTGCGGGCCGCCGAGCCGCCACGCCGGCTACAACTGACCGGCGCGGGGAAGGGCGGCACCAAACTGGGGCTGCAACTGCTCGTCGCTCCGAAGGGCTCGGGTTCGGAGGTCACCGTCGACATCGAACTCGGCGGCCCACCGCTGTTCGGCCCGATCGGCTCGGGCGTCGCCCGCGCCGTCAAAGGGGATATCCAACGATCCCTCGACCGTTTCATCGCCCTTTACGCCTGAGAATCATTAATCGAATTTTGTTATAACGAACAGGTATTACCGATCCCGGGAATCGACGCAACCCTCCCACCACAATGCACGTCGGCGGACTCCAGCAGGGCATCGCGCCCCATCCGCCGCCGACCGCCCGAGATCGCCTGCCGAACAGGCGATCTCGGGACCCTGGAGCTACGCGGACACCGTGGTGGCCGCCTCGGCGACCTCCGGATTCGCCGGCTTGGTCCGCGGCACGAAGAACGCCGGGACCAAGGTGAGCACGATCAGCACCAGCGCCACCACGTAGGTGTGGCTGAACGCCTGCGCCGCCTGCTGGAGACCGGTTCCCACCGCACCCGGCGGAAGTTTGTCCGCCAGCGTTGGATCGAAGTTCGCCGCGATCGCCGGACGGGCGAGCGGCTCGTTGTTCAGCAGGTTGGTGAGCACCACCGACATCGTCGCCGTACCGATGGAACCGGCGGTCTGGTTGACGATGTTCATCAGCGTCGAGCCGCGCGCCACCTGCTGGTGGGTCAGGGTCTGGATGGCCGCGGTCATGATCGGCATCATCGTGCAGCCCATGCCGAGACCCATCACGAACAGGGCGGCGATCATGAAAAGGTAGGAGCTGTGCGCGTCGAGCTGGACGAAGTAGGTCGTCCCGATCGAGATCAGCGTGATGCCGACGATCACGATCTTGCCCGGGCCGATCTTGTCCACCAGGCGACCGGCGACCGGCATGGTGAGCATCGCGCCGATGCCCTGCGGCGCGACCAGCAGACCTGCTTGCAGCGCCGACTCACCGCGCACCTGCTGCAGATAGGTCGGCAGCAGCAGACCCGCGCCGAAGAACGCGATCGCGAACAACACCATGGTGAGTACCGCGAAGGTCAGCGGGCGGTTGCCGAACAGGTGCAGATCGATCAGCGGGTGCTCGGTGCGCAGCGCGTGGAACACGAACGCGACCATCAGCAGCGCGCCGATGGCGGCGGGAATCAGCACCTTCGCCGCGATCACCGTCCCCTCCCCGGGGATGGAGGAGACACCGAACAGGAACAACGCGAGACCGGGCGAGGCCAGCAGCATGCCGAGGAAGTCGAACGACTCCGACGGCTCCGGCTTGTCCCCGGGGAACACGATGACCGCCAGCACCAGCGCGACCACACCGATCGGCAGGTTGATCAGGAAGATCCAGTGCCAGCTGAAGTTCTCGATCAGCCAGCCGCCCAGGATCGGGCCGCCGATCGGGCCGAGCAGCATCGGCACGCCGAGCACCGCCATCACGCGGCCGACCCGCTGCGGACCGGCCGCGTGCGTCATGATCGTCATACCCAGCGGCATCAGCATGCCGCCGCCGATGCCCTGGATCACGCGAAACGCTATGAGCGACTCGATGTTCCACGCGGTGCTGCACAGCACCGAGCCCAGCACGAAGAAGGTCAGCGCCATGATGTAGAGGCGCTTGGTGCCGAACCGGTCCGCCGCCCACCCGGTCAACGGAATCACGGTGGCCAACGCGAGGGTATAGCCGGTCATCGTCCACGCCGCGATGGCGTAGCTGGTGTCGAACTCGCGTTGGAAAGTCGGGATCGCGACGGTGACGACGGTGATGTCGAGAATCGACATGATCGCGCCGAGAACGACCACGCCCGCGACCTTGAAGACGGCCGCGTCCAGCTTGTCGGCCGCCGGGCCGGGCCCGGCCGCCTTGGTATCCGGAGGTTGTGTCACCGCTTCAGCGTGGCAGCTTCACAACGTTCGCACCACCGATTCGGGGTTTCCTGATGCCGAGAATTCCGTGATCGCCGTCAAGGCGGCTCTTGTCGCGCCGTCGCTCGCAGGGAGCAGAGGCAATCGAACCGCCGGACTAGGAATGCGGCCCTGCGCCGCGAGCACCGCTTTGATGACCGTCGGATTGGGTTCGGCGAACAGCGCGGCCGACAAGGGCGCGAGCTGGTTGCCGAGCAACCGGGCCGCCTCGACCGGTCCGGTGCGCCAGGCGTCGACCAGGGCGGCGAACGATGCGGTGTGCACGGCCGCCGAGGCCGTGATCGCGCCGGCGGCGCCGAGAGCCAGCAGCGGTGCCGCGAAGCGGTCATCGCCGGCCAGCACCGCGAAGTCGGCCGGACGCGCACTCATCAGCGTGATGGTGGGGTCGTCGATCGCCCCGACGGCGTGTTTGAGGCCGATCACGTTCGGCAGATCGGCGAGCTCGAGCAGAGTGTCCGCGCCGAGTGCGAGCCCGGTCCGATAGGGGATGTGGTAGACGATCAGCGGCACCGGACTGGCGGCGGCGAGTCTGCGGAAATGTTCGAGCACACCAGCTTCGGAGGGCCGCGTGTAGTACGGGACCACGGTGAGCGCGGCGGTACTGCCGGCGTCGAGCCGCGCGAGAGCATCGACCGAACCGGCCGTGGAGTTCGATCCCGCGCCGACGATCAGCGGCGCGTCGCCGTGCTCCCGGCAAACCCGTGCGCAGATGGCGATCACCCGCGCGCGTTCGGCGTCGGTCAGCGTCGCCGGTTCCCCGGTGGTGCCGAGCGCGACGATGCCGGTCGCACCGTCGGCGAGCACCTCATGGGCGAGTCGCTCCAGAGCGTCGGCGGCCAGCGCGCCGTCAGCGGTGAACGGCGTGATCATGGGAACGAAGAGACCTGCGAGCGTCATGCCACCAGCCTGACCGCGCCAATACGTCAGATCCAGTTCACGTTTCTATCGGTGAACCTAAGCTCAACTTATGCTTGATGTCCGCAAGCTGCGCCTGCTGCGCGAACTCGCGCATCGCGAGACCATCGCCGCGGTCGCGGAGGCGTTCGCCTACACGCCGTCGGCCGTCTCGCAGCAACTCGCCGCGCTGGAACGCGAGGCCGGCGTGCCGCTGCTGGCGCGCACCGGCCGCCGCGTGACGCTGACCCCGGCGGCCCTGGCCCTGGTCGAGCACACGGAGACGATCCTCGCGGTGCTCGAGCAGGCCACCGCCGAGCTGGCCACGGCCCATACGGAGTTGACCGGAACGCTGCGCATCGGAGCGTTCCCCACCGCGGTGCGGACCATCCTGTCTTCCGCACTCGTCGCCCTGAGCACCGCGCATCCGCGGCTGGAACTGCGGGTGACCGAACTGGATCCGGCGCTCGCGCCCGACGCGCTGCGAGCCGAGACGCTGGATGTCGCACTGGTGCAGGAGTACGACTATGTGCCGGTTGCCGCAGACCCCGCCCTGCACCGTGAGCCACTGTTCGAAGAGATCGTCTATCTCGCCGCCCGCTCCATGCAGCCCCTCGCCGCCCACCGCGAAAGCCCATGGATCGCAAGCACTCCCGGCACGCTGTGCCACACGATGACCGTGCGCGCCTGTGAGGCGGCCGGATTCACCCCCCGCATCCGCCACCATGCCGACGACTTCGGCACCGTGCTCGCGCTGGTCGCCGCGGCACAGGGCGTTGCCTTGGTCCCCGAACTCGGCGCTCGGGAATGCCCGGACGGCGTCGCACTCAGCCCCCTGCCGACGCGGCGACGGACCAGCCTGGCCTATCGACGCGGCACCGGCAACCATCCCGCGGTGCGCGCCGCACGAGTGGCGCTGCGCGAATCGGCGGGACGTTCGTCCGACCGTTGAGCCGTCACCGCAGCCGATATCGACTGGTGGGCACGACGTCCAGGTTCCGGTCGCCGCCGAAGGTCGCCACGCTGGTCATCAGCCGGTCGACGCGGCGCGCCAGCTCCGCGTCGTCACCGCCGCTGCCGTAGAAGGCGTGCGGATCGGTGAGCGCCTCGATCGGGAACAGTTCCTCCACGATGCCCGCGATGGCGGGAGCGTCGTCCGTGGCGGGTCCGGTCACGAGGTTCTGCACATAGCCGAACGTCGCCTGGGTCTCGATCGCGACGGGCGTGTGATGGATGCGCCAGCGGTCCAGCCATTCGGCATGCGGCAGGTCGTCCGGCTTGCGCAGGAAAGCGATGTTCGACAGGCCCGGCGCACGCTCCAGCGGGGCGACGCCCGGCAGCGGAATCGGCGTCACCTCCTCGACGTGCCAACCGGCGACCCGCTCGGCGACGGTGCCCAGCACGCGCTCCGTCACGGCCGATTCCGGATCCGCGGCCCACCACACGCTGACGACGGCCTGCACCGGCGCGTCGAACGTCGTGATCCGCAGCATCGCCTTCTCGACCGCCGCGTCCGAGACGTTCGCTTGCACCGCGGCCGAGCCGGGCAACCGCGCCGCCAGATCGGCCGCCAGCAGGTCACGGACACCCCACAGCGCAAAGATCGTCTTCATCGGCCCGGCCACTTTCTAGAACGTGTTCCATTTCGGACGATCCGAGCCTAGCCCACGGCGCGGTTGGCCGGGGCGACTCCGGGTAACCGGTCGTCAGTCTTCCGAAGGGATGATCCATGCGGACCATATCGACCGATATTCCGGCCAGGCTGGATCGTCCGCCGTGGTCGCGCTGGCAGTGGATGATCGTGATCGGGCTCGGGTCGGTATGGATCCTCGACGGGCTCGAGGTGACCGTCGTCGGCAGCGTGGCCAGCCGGTTGTCGGAACCGGGCAGCGGCCTGAACATCACGGCGACACAGGTTTCCGGCCTCGCCGCGGCGATGTACGTGGCGGGCGCGGGCTCCGGTGCGCTGTTCTTCGGTTGGCTTACCGACAGATTCGGCCGCAAGAAGCTCTTCCTGGTCACCCTCGCGGTGTACCTCTGCGCGACCGCGCTGACGGCACTGTCGTTTTCGGTGTGGTGGTTCGTGATCTTCCGCTTCCTCACCGGCTTCGGCATCGGCGGCGAATACGCGGCGATCAACTCCGCGATCGACGAGCTGATTCCGCGGCGCTACCGCGGACGCGCCGACATCGTCATCAACGGCACCTACTGGCTCGGCGCGGTCGGCGGTGCGCTGCTGTCCATCGTCGCGCTGAACACCGACCTGTTCGCGCCGGATGTGGGCTGGCGCTTGACGTTCGCGCTCGGCGCCGTGTTCGGGCTGGTCATCCTGTTGGTACGCAGGCATGTTCCGGAAAGCCCGCGCTGGATGTTCATCCACGGCCACGAGGACGACGCGGAGCGGACCGTCGCCGCGATCGAACAGCAGGTCCGCGTCGACACCGGCGCGGCGCTGGAGGATGTCTCCGATCAGCGGATCGTGATCCGGCAGCGGCGCGCCATCTCCTTCCGCGAGATCGCGGCGGTGATGGTGCGGCACTACCCGCGCCGCAGCGCACTCGGACTGGCGTTGTTCATCGGACAGGCGTTCCTCTACAACGCCATCACGTTCAACTACGCGCTCATCCTGTCCAGAGCGTTCGGCGTGCCCGACCACCGCGTCGGCTACTACTTCGCCGTTCTCTGTCTCGGCAACTTCCTCGGCCCGCTGTTGCTGGGCAGGCTTTTCGACACCGTCGGCCGCAAACCCATGATCGCGGGCAGCTACCTCGGTTCCGCCGTGCTCCTGCTCGGCACCGCATGGCTTTTCGCGGCGGGCCAGCTGTCCGCCCTGACGCTCACCGCGTGCTGGACCGCCGTGCTGTTCGTCGCCTCGTGCGGCGCGAGCGCGGCCTATCTGACCGTCAGCGAGATCTTTCCGATGGAGACCAGGGCGATGGCCATCGCCTTCTTCTACGCGATCGGGACCGTCGCCGGTGGCGTCGCGGGACCGCTGGTGTTCGCCGAACTGTCCGACGAGGGCGACCCCGGCAACACCGCGCTGGCGTTCACCATCGGCGCGCTCGCCATGTTCGCCGCGGGGCTGGTCGAGCTGGCCTACGGGGTCCGTGCCGAACGGCGATCGCTGGAAGAGCTGGCCGAGCCGCTCAGCGTGGCCCACGAGCCGACCTGCACAGCCGCCGCTCAGCCGCCGTCCAGCGGATAGGGACGGCACTGCGCGGTGTCGGTCGCGGTGGCCCGGCCGCAGCCGTAGACCATCACGGGCTCTGCGGTGGTCGAGGGATCCCAGATCTGCTCCACACTGAGCAGGCCGACCCACTTGTCCTGCGCCACCCGCCCCGCGTACGGACCCTGGCTGACCGAGAAATCCAGGACGCCGCTGCTGGATTCGATCACCGGTTGACGCGGCAGATCACGCAGCGCAGCCCACACCGCGGCCGCGCTGATCGGGATCGGCTCGGTCCAGACCCCGGAGACGGCGGGGGCCAATGCCTGCACGGCCCGCACGAACAATCCGACCGCGTCATAGGTCAACGCGACGCGCTCGCCCAGCGGATGCAACTGAACCCGTTCACCCAAGGGCTTGTCCGTTTCGGCGCAGGCGTTCCAGCTCGGGATATCCGGATCCACGGTGGTGGCAAGGTTGTAGAACTCGACGCGGCTGCGGAATCCCTGACCTTTGTTCCGGCAGGTGACCAGGCTGGCTTTGGCCACGTAGACGAGCGGCCGTGCGCTGTTGGCCGCCCGGCGCCGCTCCGCGCTGGCCATGGCCCTACCCCCGACGAGTGCGCTTCACCGAGCAGCTCCTCGCCCCATCGGCCCAAGTTCTCGCGCAGCAGCTTCGCCAGCTCGTCGAGTTCATTGTCGGAGGCGAGTTTGCGCGCCATCAGCCATTCGGCCAACCGGTAGCGCCGAAAGGGCAACGGGCGCAACCGTCCGAAGCGATCCGCGGACAAACCCTTGCAGAGGCTGTGGAGCAGTTGACGCAATGCCGTCAACCCTTCCGCCCCGTCCTCCGCCAGGGAGCTGCCGTCGGGCAGGGGTGCGAGATTCGCCGCGTCGACGCTCACGTGCACCGCGCTGCCGAGTGCTCCGGCGAACATCACCAGGCAGGCCTCGACAGTGGCGAGATCACCGGATAGGCCAACCATCGGCAACATCCGTTCGCCGCGCGGCGGCCGTGGCACCAACCAGCGCAGCAAGTCTTCGAGCACAACGACTCCCTGGAAGGAGACTCCCCTGATGCCGGACATAACGCCCCCGCGTCCTCCGCCGAATGTGATGACCTATTGAAGCAGACGCCAAAGCCGTTGGCACCCTGGCGCATAGACGATCCACACTGGATAGACGTACTGGTCATCCGGCACTCCGATTACGCTCCTGCCCTACCCACCCCCGGCACAGTGATTCTCGTCATGGCCGATATTCAGCGAGTTTCCGCGCCAGCCACCACTTCTTGGACACGCCGCGGTCACACGATGCCGCGATGCCGATTCGGCTCATCCATTCCGACATCCACACCTCGACGCCGGTGGTGCCGTCGTGCAGATCCTCCAACTCGATCGACACGACGGGATTTCCGGTCCCATAGGCACTCATACCGATCCCCCGCGCCTGGGAATTGAACGCTCCTTCGCCCTTCACGGCGCGCCAGCCACCACCAGCGAAGTGCTGCTGGACCGCGTCGCCGACCACGCCGACCGGCGCGGGCACCACCATGACGAGATGCCTCCTGGCCGAGAACGTCAGCGCCCATCCGCCGACCACCAGGCACACGAGATAGATTCCGACGAAAACAAGGCTGCCTCGAAGCCGATCGAAAAAGCGGCGAGCAAGCCGACGACACCGACGACCACCGTGCAGACGAATATTTCCATTACCATGCTCCCCACTGAGACGGCCGAAGACGGGCGCCCCCGCATCCAGCGCTTCCACCGAATCCGCGGAATCGAACGTAGCACCGCTACCCCATTCGGAATATCATTCGAATGATCGACCGTTGATGCGAAAATGGGCGTGGTTAAATTATTTTCGGGATTCGCTCGACTCGTCGGCTATCCCCTGATCGACCGATACCGCCACACCGGTCCGCGGTCTGACCTCCGTGGCAACACTTCGCATCGACTCGGCATCGCAGGGCGAGCGATCGTCGCCGAAGCGTGCGCAGTCCCGATGCCGTCGGCTGGACGGAAGGCGTGAAGTCAGAACTCGAGTCCCCACTCGTACAAGGCAATTCGATAGATGTCACTATGTAATCGCCGGCGGTACGCCAGGTCACTCCGCGCGCCGGACCACCGGCGCGACGTTGCGAAAGCCGCTCACCATCAAGAGTTTCTGCGTCGTGCTGACCGCTGTGCTGGATGGCTTCCTCATGCGCCACCGCACCGAACCGGAGGCGGTGGCGGCCGAACTGGTCGCCGACGCCATCCTGGCGGTGCTCAATGTGGCCGTCGACAGCGCGCAACGGCACGGGCACATCGACGACGGGATGACCGCGGTCGAGGCTCCCCGCAGCGATCCGTCGAGCCTGCCGAACGAGCCGCGGGCCGCCTTGCTGACCGCGGCCAGGACCGAATTCACCAAACGCGGCTACTTCATGGCGAGCATCGCCGTGATCGCCGCCGAGGCAGGCGTTCCGCTGGACGCGGCCCTGCGAATCTTCCCGACCAAGGCGCACGTCATCGTGGACGCACTCAAGTCGGCCCACGAGAAACTGGGCCAGGGCATCGCTGACGACATCGCGCTGGACCAGGACGTCGTCTCCGTTGTGGAGCACCATTTCCTGCGTTTCGCGCGCCTGGTCGCCGACGAACGTGCGTTCATGGACGCGCTGGTGGCGCTCGTCGCCCACGACACGTACGCAGAACCGGACGGACTCCGGTGAAACGCGAGTTGAACTTTCCCGCTCTGCTGATTCCCGTGATCACGGACAGCGCGACGGCAGGTTCGCCGAAGACCAGCCCGCCGCGGACCTGGCCGACCTGTTGACCAACGCGCTGCTACTGCGGTGCTTCACTCGTCGTGCGGCCAGTCCGGAAGAGAACGCGTCTTTCGTCTTCAGACTGACGCTCGATGGACTGGCCAATGCGTCAGCAGCCCACTGACCAGCACATTCAGGGTCGCGTCTGCTGGATCAGTTGCGGCTAGGGTCCGGGGTGGAGGTGTGCGGGCGGGTGATGCGGCGATGGGCCATGACCTCGGTCCACCAACCGCTCAACGGGCTGGGGTCGGGCCACACGATTCGATCTCGATCGTCGTCGTCTGCGACGTGCGCTTTGGGTTTCTCGATCACGATGACGTTCCTCTGCGCTGAGCTGTATGTGCGGAGGGCCCTCGTGTTCGCGCGGCGCCGGTGGTTCGCGACGAATCGCTTCGAATCGGCTGGTCGTCGAGCAGCGCGGGTTCCTCGCCCGTGGGTCGGACGACCACGCTGTCGGTCCGATATATACCACCAATACCACGCGGAATGCGGAAGAAACCGCTCTTTACGGTTTTCGGCCTGCGGCGCCTGGTCGCGCCCGGGCCACTCGACCAGCAGAAATCGTCACTCGCGCCGCTCAGCGCCCGCACAGAGAAGGGCCGGGCGGCCTCGCCACCCGGCCCTTCGAGCTCTCGGTATCAGCGGCCGCCGCGGCTGTGTTCGCCTCCGCGGACCTTCGCCTCGGTCGGCTGTGCTTCCGCGCCCTTACGCCCGGCCGCACTCGGATCGGCTGAGTTGCTCTCGCCGAAGCTACCGGTGCTGGCCCTGCCGCCACGACGCGCCTGCTCCTCGGTGTCCGAACGGTTGCCGAACTGACCTGGGTTCTTCGGATCAGGCATTCGCGGATCCTCCTTCGGTGCGTTGGAACCAAATCGGTGACCGTCGGCAACGGCCACACCGAAGTCCTACCCGAAGCGATCCGGGGCAATCGGCGCACCGCCAAAAACTCTCGAAAAGCGTTCGCGCACAACCGGTACGGCAGCGTAAGAGTGGCACGGAACACGCTCACGCAGGCGCGGGCGAGTGCTGATTCGGAACGGTATACGCGGGTACTCGTCCAGCGTCCCGCTGGTCCGAACCCACCGCGGCGCCGAGAGTCCGTAGTTCGCGCGGTTCCGGGCGGCCGCACACGCGAATCAGCGGCGAGGATATTCGTGCGCTATGGGAAACCAGGTGATACCGATGGCCGACCTTCGGCGGATAATCGACAAGCACGGCCCCTTCGCATCGGTCTGTTTCGACAGTTCACACGACACCGAAGACGCGGCGCATCAACTCGAACTGCGGTGGAATTCGATCGACGCAAAACTCGAAAGCAGCGGAGCGCGGCCGCGGATTCGCCGGCTGCTCGCCCAGGAGATCGAACGGCATCCCCCGGCGCAGGGGCGGTGCGGCAGACTGCTCATCGCCGATGAGACCGAGGTGCTCGCCGACGAGCGACTGCCGAGTCCGCCGGACGCCGAGACGGTCCGGGTGTCGCCGCTGCCCTATCTGCTGCCGTTGATCGAGCGGGAGTCCGAGCAGATACCGCACGTGGTCGCGGTCGTGGACCGAGTGGGCTCAGAGCTCTACTCGCTCGACGAGCACGGCGCAGAATTCGACGAGGCTTTGCGCGGAGCGGATCATCCGGTGCACAAGGTCCGCCGCGGCGGGTGGTCCCATCGCATGATTCAGCAACGGGTCGAGAACACGACCCGGCGCAATATCCGCGAATTCGCCCGCGAAGTGGACCGTCTGGCCGACACGGTGCACGCGGACGTCATCGTGCTGGCCGGAGAGGCGCAGGCCCGCTCGGAGTTGCGCGCGGAGATCGGCGCGAAGGGACGGGAGGTCATCGAGGCCGAATCCGGCACGCTGGCCCCGAATTCGGATCCTAAAGCGCTCGATGCCGAAGTACGCGAGATCCTGCGCGGGGTCGCGACCGACCGGTGCAGGCAGGTGCTCGACCGCTTCGCCGCGGAACTCGGGCGACCCGACGGCTTGGCGGTGACCGGGCTCGCGGAGACCTCCCATGCCCTGCGCGCCGCCAATGTGGAACGGCTGCTGCTCAACCGCAGGGCGCTGGGCGACCAGCTGGTGGTGGCCGGGGCCACCCCGAACCCGCTGCTCGGCACCGTCGCCAACGGCATGGCAGGCGAGATGCGCCGGGCCGACGAGGCGCTGCCGGTGGCGGCGCTGGCGATCGACGCCGCGATCACCGTGGTGGACGACGCGACAGCGCTGCGCGACGGCGTCGGCGCCCTGCTGCGGCACCGTTGAGTCCGGCGATCGGAATCGGACCGCCGAATGTCACCGCTTCGGAACGCGCTCGTGGACGGTCAGCAGCAGGTGGTCGAAGGCGGTCTGTACCTGCGGTGGCGCCGCTGGCACGCGGTCGATTTCGGCGATGAGCTGTGCGGCCAGGTCACGAAGCTTGACGTTGGTTTCCTGCGAGCGCCATTGCAATACGTGAAATGCCTGGTCGGCATTGATCCGGTACACATGCATCAGCACGCCCTTGGCCTGCTCGATCAGCGCGCGCGACTCGACCAGTTTCGGCAGCGTGTCGTCGAGCAGGTCCTGCCGTTCCTCGGCGATGGTGGCGGTCAGATCGATGTAGTAACCGGCGGTGCCGACCACGGTGCCGTCTTTGTCGGTCAGGGTGTCGCCGAGCACGATGACGTGGTGCACCGACCCGGCGGTGTCGATGATGCGGTGGCGGCTGCAGAACGGTTGGGCGTTGCGGACCGACTTCTCGATCGCCTCGGCGACATGCTCCCGATCCTCGGGATGCTTGTGCGCGAGCAACAACTCCGTGGTCGGCGTCACCGTGTCCGGCGCGTAGCCGTGCATCGCGGCGACTTCGTCCGACCATTCCCACTGCTGAGCGCCGAACCAGAATCGGAAACTTCCCGTAGTTTGGGGCGTGCCCGCTCCCACCACCCGGGCTACCGCTCCTTCGGCCGTGTCCACGATCGCGTCGCCCGACTCGTTCATCGCGTGAGTGTGCTCCTAGCTGCTACTGGGGCTTCAGTCTAGTCCCGCATCCGCGGTGCGCTGGGGCACACGCTGCCGCTCGGCGGTATCACGATCATGCCATCGGACCGTCCGGGCCGAGGTGCGACGAGGCGGTTCTGCAAAGCCCGTCACTCGCCTCGGCCCGTCCGGTGCCCGGTCGAGCATCCAGCGCCGGTAACAGGACCGTTGTGGCGGCCGGATGAGCGCGCCGGCGGACCCGGATAGTCTGGTGAGGTGCCGACGTAAAGCTAAGGCGTGCGCCACTTCTCGTCCGGCAACAGAGTGCTGGCCTGCGGGCCCATCAGGAGCATTCCGCCGTCGACGACGTACGATGCGCCGGTGACTTAGCCCGCCGCCGGTGTCGCAAGGAAGGCCACCACGGCGGCGACCTCCTTGGCGTGACCGGTACGTCCCAACGGCACTCCCGGCCGGTACTGCTCGCGCGGATCGACGTCTTCTTGACCGGTCATCGGTGTCGAGATCTCGCCCGGCGCCACCGAGTTCATGGTGATGTCGTGTTCGGCCAGTTCCAGCGCCAGCACTTTCGTCAACGCCCCGAGACCCGCCTTGGCCGCGCAGTACGGCGCGGCGCCGACGCGGGGCGCGTGCTCGTGCACGCTGGTGATGTTGATGATCCGCCCGCCTTTGCCCGCCGCGATCATGTGCCGGGCGGCGCGCTGCGCACAGAGGAACGCACCGTCGAGGTCGACCGACAGGACATGCCGCCAGGTATCGAAGTCCATGTCCATGGCCTTCTGGGCCGACCCGGTACCGGCACAATTCACCAAGACATCGAGGCCGCCGAGCTCGTCGGCCAGTTCATCGATCACCGCGGCGGCAGTCGGCAGATCCGCCAGATCGAGCCGGCGGATCGCGGCGGTCATGCCCCGTTCGCGCACCTGCGCGGCGGTGTTCTCGACACCCTGCCGGTCGCTGCGGAATGTGAGCCCGACATCGGTTCCTCCGCCCGCGAGGGCGACCGCGACCGCCGCGCCGATGCCGGAGTCGCTCCCGGTCACCACGGCTCGCAGCGGCGCACCCGCGCGATCCTCCGGTAGCGGAGCTGTAGTACCCATGGCCTGCGGCTACCCGGTCGTCCGGGGCTCACACTCCGCCGCGGTGCCGCCATATTTTCCCGCCCAGACCCTTGCGCGAGACGAAAATTGGTGCTATAAGAAATCTGTGCCACTTGGCACAGGTTTTCTGATTCGTTCTATGCAGAACAGAGTGTGCGCAGTACGCAGTCGCGCTGCGAACTACAAAGCGACGAAAGGAAAGCGAGGTGATGCCCGTATTCGACCGTTAGAAACGAGTTCCGCGGAATGCCGACGCCGACCCTGTACCCGGCGCATTCGAGCACAGCGTGCGACCCGCTCTACGCGCACCGCCACGCCTGTGGCATCGCAGGGATGACGGCATACGCGGGCTCATACGCAGGTACGTCGTTCTCCGCCGGGGAGGGGGCACCCAGGCCCGCTCCCCGGCTCGACACCCCCGCCCTTCAGGGGCGACAGCGGTCTCCCCCCTTCCACCACGCGCCGACCGCGAGCCGTCCGCTGGCGGCTCCCGCAGACCGGTGTCGTGCTCGGCCTATCGTGCCGATCCGTGATCGCCGAACCGCGCCGACGGCGATCGTGATATCCGGGGCGCAGTGGGTATTGCCGAGTCGTTGCTGCCCACACCGCGGCAACACCGCAAGGCACTATTCCGCCCAGTTCGGAGGCTGTCGTGACCAGCGATCCACAACAGGCGAAGCGCCCGGTGAGCGCGCTGCTGGCCGGCCCATACGGGCACCCGTTCCATCCGATCCTGGTCACCGTGCCGATCGGCGCGTGGGTGGCCAGCCTGGTGTTCGACATCGGCTCCCGGGTCGTGGACGATCCGGATTTTCTCGCCGAAGGCGCGCTGTGGCTGATCGCGATCGGCGTGCTGGGAGCACTGGCCGCGGCCGCGATCGGGTTCCTGGATCTGCTGGCCATCCCGAGCGGCACGCGAGCGTTCCGGACCGGTCTGCTGCACATGAGTCTGAACCTCGCCGTCACGGTCGCCTTCGCGATCGATTTCCTATGGCGACGGGCGGGCGATGGGGCTCACGGTCCGGTCGCCCTCGGCCCGCTGCTGCTGTCCGCGGCGAGCCTCGCCGCGCTGAGTGTGTCGGGCTTCCTCGGTGGAAAGCTCGCC
Organism: Nocardia sp. NPDC051787; assembly: GCF_040681325.1. NCBI lineage: Bacteria > Bacillati > Actinomycetota > Actinomycetes > Mycobacteriales > Nocardiaceae > Nocardia > Nocardia sp. NPDC051787. Next base: position 100,171 of record NZ_JBFAYO010000014.1, on the reverse strand, counting down.
TACCACTACGGCGTCCGAGTGGCCGACGAGGCCAGTCAGGCCGCCGGCTTCCAGCGCTGATCCCTATTCCTTCGGATCGAAAGGAATCGTCATGGCCATCGCGGCATTGATCACCTGGCTGCTGACCGCGGCAGGCGGTTTCGTCCTGCTCAGCACCTGGATTTCGAAAGGTGCCACCCGGCAACCCGACACGACCCAGCTGCCGCCGCCGGTCGTCTTCGGTCACTTCATCCTCGCCGTCGCCGGTTTGATCGTCTGGATCATCTACCTCTTCGCCGACACAGACGCGCTCGCGTGGACGGCGTTCATTCTGCTCCTCCCCGTGGCCTTGCTCGGCTTGTTCATGTTCACCCGCTGGCTCCCCGTATACCGCGCACGGGCCGCATCCGGCACGCAGGAGGCGGCCGAGAGCCACTTTCCCGTGGCGGTCGTCGCGGGTCACGGCGTATTCGCGGTCACGACCGTAGTTCTGGTGTTACTGACGGCTCTCGGCGTCGGTGAATGATGTCCCCCGGATTCAGCGCGGACGCTCGGACCAGAAGCCGCACCTGTGCCTGCCGGCGAAGTCGTCGGCCATGGAGCTGCCGGTCGCGCGCATGATCAGCGCCGCACCGTCGGTGGTCGGACCACTGTGTTCCGGCCAGGCGGACCATTGGGGCAAGCCAGGTCCGTTCGGGTCGCCGGTGTGGGCGAAGGTGGTCCACCATCGCTGCATCTGCCGGGCGAAGGCATCGGACGCGCCGGTCCACGGGATCGGCACACCCATCAGGCTGGTGAACAGGTAGGGCAGTTCGGCGGAATGGAAGGCGCCCGGCAGCACGGGGTTGGTGTCGCCGAATGGCGCCTGGTCGAATTCGTACTGCCACAGGGGATGTCCGGTGCCGCGTGCCACGCGGCTGGTGAAGAGCGCCGGGCAGGCGAACAAACCGTCGGTAATGACCGCGGATTGAGCGGCCGCGGGTGCGGGATAGTGATCGAGCGGGTACTCGGCGAGCACTCGATCGGCGTACGCGCCGAATGATTGGCGCACGTAGCGTTCGTAGCTCGCGGCATCCGGTGCATGACCTCGCGCATAGTCGGATTCGGCCACGAACAGCGCCCCTTCGTTGCTGTTGCTTCCGACGATGAGGGGTATTTTCCGGTCGTCCACTTCCAGCGCGACGTCGAGCGTGCGCGTGACGACGACACCATCGATGCTGGGCACCCAGATGGGCACCGGCCCGTCGAATTGGACGGTCGGCGACTCCAGGAGTTTCGCGGCGGGCAGCGCCCGCAAGCACGCCAATTGTGTCGCCGGATCGCCGCATCCGACGCTTTCGGCGTAGCGCTGCGAGCGCGCGAAGGCATCGTCGCGGTTGCCGGGGACCAAGGGCGACTGTGCGCAGGACCCGCTCTCGACGATCGCTTTGTGGTACAGGCCGTCGGAGCCGGGTGCGGCCAGGTGTGTGCAGACGCTTCCGCCACCGGCCGATTCACCGAAGATCGTGACGTTGGCGGGATCGCCACCGAAGGCGGCGGCATTGTCGTGCACCCACCGCAGCGCGGCTTGTTGGTCCTGGATACCGACTGTTCCGGTGGCTCCACCCGACTCGGCGGCCAGTTCGGGCAAGGACATGAATCCGAACGGCCCGAGGCGGTAATTGGGAACCGCCACGATGACGTCGCCTTCGGCGACCATCCGGGAGGGGGCGTCGTATTGGCCGTTGGACCCGGTGACGTAACCGCCGCCGTGGAAGAACACCATGACCGGCAGGTTTCGGTCGCGTGCGCCCTCGGGCACGTAGACGTCGATGGTCAGGCAGTCTTCGCTGGTAGGGCCGGTCGGTGGGGTGCCGGGCAGATATCCGTTCTGCGGACACAGCGGACCGTGGGTGAGCGCCGGACGGACGCCGGGCCACGGTTCCGCGGGCCGAGGGGGGCGAAACCGCGCGTCGCCGCCGGTGGGTGCGGCAAACGGGATGCCCAGGTATTCGACGATCCCGTCCGCGGCGAACCCGGAGATCTCGCCGCCGGTCACGAACACGGTGGGTGGCGGTGACGCGGGCGCCGGAGCGCTCGCGAACGGGAAGCCGATCGCCGCCATTCCGGAGATCGCGGATCGCATGATCGAGCGAATCATTGCTGCCCAATACCTCCGATGCGGTCGCTACGGTCGGCAGCAATGACCTTCATCAGCCCAGCCACAAGCCCTCGACCAGCCAGGCACATGGCATCTCGGACAGATGCTACAGCGGCCCGCGGCGCGTCGACGCGCACGGCACAAGCCTCGGTGACACTCGCGGCCCGTCCGCCCCGGATCAACTTCCGGAAAGCAGAGCGAGTTCGTCGGCGAGGATCTTGACGGTGTCGCGAATCTGGTCTTCGGTATGGCAGGCGGTGACGAAGAACCGAAGGCGCGCAAGGCCTTCCGGTACCGCAGGATGCAGGATCGGGTTGACGTTCACGCCTCGGCGCAGCAGTGCGTTGGACAGCTTCAATGCTCTCAGCGAGTCGCCCACGATGCACGGAATGATCGGTGTGTCGTGGCTGTCGCCCGTGTCGATCCCCGCTTCGCGGGCCAGGTGCAGGAACAGCCGGGCGTTGCGCCGCAGACGTTCGAGCGGCTCGCGGTCGGCTCGCAGCTGCCGGATCGCCGCCGCCGAGGCGGCCGCGTTCATCGGCGTCATCCCGACGCTGTAGACGAATCCGGGCGTCGTGTATTTCAAGAAGCGGATCAGCTCCGCGCTGCCCGCGACATAGCCTCCGCAGCCGGCGAGCGCCTTCGACATGGTGCCGGACCACAATTCGACATCGTCGCGATCGACGCCGAAGTATTCGCCGATTCCGCCGCCGCCCTCGCCGAGCACGCCGACGCTGTGCGCCTCGTCGATCATCAGCAGCGCCTTGTGCTTCTTCTTGATCGCGATGATCGCGGGCAGATCGGGAATATCGCCGTCCTGGCTGTACACGCCCTCGATCAGAATGAGAACTCGCCGGTACTGGTGCCGGATCTCGGTGAGCAGCCGGTCGAGTGCGGCGTGGTCGTTGTGCGGGAACGGCCGCCGCGTCGCGCCCGACAGCTTGCAGCCTTGCAGGATGCTGTCGTGTGCCAGGGCGTCGTGGATCACGAGGTCTTCCGGTCCCACCAGATGCCCGATGATCGTGACGTTGGTGGAGTGGCCGCCCACCAGCGCGATGGCGTCCTCGGTGCCGAGCAGGGCGGCGAGTTCGGCCTCCAGCTCGCGGTGCACCGGCTTCTCGCCGGAGAGTATCCGGCTGGCCGAGCACGAACTACCGTAGCGCGCCACGGCGTCTTGGACGGCCGCGACGACCGCCGGATGGCCGGACAGACCGAGGTAGTTGAAGCTGGAGAAGTTGACCACCGATTCCCCGTCGATCACCGAGGTGTCGCTGGTGATCCCGTCGTTGACGAGGAAGTAGGGATTGGGCAGATCGAGTGCTTCCGCGCCGGAGAGCCGGTCGGCGATCGCTTTCACTTCGGCGAAGTCGGCGATGCGGTACTCCGCCTCGACGGCGGCGGGCCTGGATTCGGACACGCTCGCAGCCGTCACACCCGAGCTGGAGGCGGGCACGCCGGAACCGGGTCCGCCGACCCGACCGGTGACGTAACCGATCACGTCGCCGAGCGTCGTCGTCCGCGTGAACCAGGCGGGGTCGATGGTCAGTCCGGGCAGCTTGCGGATGAGTCCGGCGAACAGGTCGGTCAGCATGAGCGAATCGAATCCGAGGTCGTCGCTGAGCGTTTGCACGTCGCGGAGTCGATCGACCGGGAATCCGCTCACCCTGGCCAGTTCCGCGCGGACCACACCGGCGGCCGTGTCCGCGGCGATGACCGTGTGCCCGGCCGTCGTCCGCGGGGCGACCGGCTGACGTGCCGCCATCGGCGGGACGGCCAGTTGCGGCGCGCCGCTTTCCCCTGTGCCTGCCACAAGGCTCGCTAGCACCGCGTTCTGCTCGCGAAAGAACGAAATCAGCTGATCCATGGTCGTTTCCTCGGTATGGGTGGAAGTCGAAGGGACGGTGGGCGGTTCGATCCAGAACCGGTGCTCGGTGGCGAACTCGTACACCGGCAGGCGACGGCGCACCCGCTGGGCTGGTTCATAGAGCTGGTCCCAGTTCGGTGTGGATCCGTCGCGGTACAGCGCGGCCAGCGTCTCGGCCAATTCGCCGCCGGTCGCGGCGGGCCCCGGGCTCGGTACCAGGCAACGCCCCGCCAGGCCGGGACGAATCCGTCCGACCAGAGCCGCGAGCACGCGGCGCGGACCGACTTCGATCACGTGCGTGGGATCGGTGCCCAGAGCGGCCTCGATGACATCGCCGAACCGGACGGTGGCACGGACGTGTTCGGTCCAATACGCGGCGTCCATCGCCTCGTGCTCGTCGAGCAGACGGCCGTGCACGGTCGAGTAGATCGGAAGAACGGGTGCCCGATAGGTGCATTCGCGGGCGATGGCCTCGAACTGCTCCAGCATCGGCGCCATCAGCGGACTGTGGAATGCGTGCGAAACGTTGAGCTCCTTGGTGCTCACCGCACGCGCGGCGAGCGCATCCCGAACCCGGTCCAGCGCGGCGGCCGCACCGGAGAGCACGAGTTCTCCGGGTCCGTTGACGGCCGCGAGCGCGACCTCCGGTTCGTCCGCGATCAGCTCGGCGATCTGTTCGGTGGTTGCCCGCACGGCAAGCATCGCGCCGTCGATCGGCAATCGTTGCATCAGCGCGCCGCGCGCGACGACCAGTCGGCAGGCATCGTCCAGGTCGAACACCCCCGCCACCGCGGCGGCCGCGAATTCGCCGATGCTGTGACCGATCAGCCAAGCGGGCCGGACGCCTGCGTCGGCAAGCGACTTGGCGAGCGCGTACTCCATCGCGAAGATCGCGGGTTGCGCGAGTTCGGTCCGGTCGATGTCGACGCGCTGGTCGAGCAGCAGCTCGCGCACCGAGCGGCCGAGGTGGGCCGTCATGGCGTGATCCACCGTCGCGATGGCGCGCCGGAACAATGGGCTCGCCGCGTCCAATGCCCTGGCCATTCCCGCGAATTGCGAGCCTTGGCCGGTGAACATCCAGCCGATGCGAAGCGGTTGCGCGACACCATATTCCAGCTCGCCACGCAGACGTGCGATCGCCTCGTCGCGGTCGGCGGCGACGATCGCGAGCCGGTGTTGGCCCGACGCCTTGGCGCGATTGCTCGTCCAGCAGAGCTGCGCGAAGCGATCCGGCGGCACCGCCGCCAATGACTCCGCCATGCGATGCGCGTTGCGCCGCAGCCCTGCCGCGTCGTTCGACGACAGCGTGAGCACACCGCCGCCGGACACCGAGGCCGGTTCCGCCGCGGGTGCGCTACCGAGCACGATGTGGGCATTCGTGCCACCGATGCCGAAGCTGCTGACACCGCCGTGCGCAGGCCGGTCCAACGGCATCGGTTCGGCGAGCAGCCGCAAGCCGTGCTGCGCCATCCGCAGCCGCGGGTTCTCCTGGTCGGCGAACCTCGACGGCGGAACGACACCGTGGTGCAGAGCGAGTGCGGCCTTCATCAAGCCCGCGACACCGGCGGCTCCCTCGGTATGGCCGAGATTGCCTTTGATCGAACCTATTCCGCAGGGACGCACGCGGTTCTTCGCGTGCCACTGACCCAAAGCCTTCACTTCGATCATGTCGCCGAGCACGGTTCCGGTGCCGTGCGCCTCGAGGAAATCGACGTCCTCGGGCTGGACTCCGGCACGTTCGCACGCCGCGCCGATCACCTGCTGCTGCGCCCAGCGGTTCGGTGCGGTGATGCCGTTGCTTCGCCCGTCGGAGTTGACCGCGCTGCCTTTGATCACCGCGTAGATGGGCAGGCCCGCGGCCTGCGCGTCGGCGAGCCGCCGCAGCACGAGCACGGCTACGCCCTCGCCGCGGACGATTCCGTCGGCGTTGCCGCTGAACGGTTTGCACCGCGCGTCCGGCGCGGAGAGCCCGGCTTGGGTGTAGAACACCCCGACGGCCGGGGTGAGCACGAGGTTCACGCCACCGGCGACCGCCTGGTCGCATTCCCCGGAAGTCAATGCGGCGCAGGCCAGATGGATCGCCACCAGCGACGACGAGCAGGCGGTGTCCACCGCCATGCTCGGACCCTTCAGGTCGAACTGGTAGGACAACCGGTTGGCGGTCATGAAGTACCCGTTGCCCGAGCCGTGCTGCGGCGTGATCGCCGCATAGTCGCTCATCTGCAAGTTGGCCCATTCGTTGGCCATCACCCCGACGAAAACCCCGGTCCGCGAGCCGGCCTCGGCGCGAGGATCGAGGGTGGCATCCTCGAAAGCCCGCCAGGTGGCCTGCAAGAGCAACCGCTGTTGCGGATCCATCGCCTCGGCTTCGCGCGGGGTGATGCCGAAGAACTCGTGGTCGAACGCGTCGGCATCGTCGATGAATCCGCCACTGCGGGTGTTGATCGTGCCGGGCGCACCGGCCGGGTCGTGGAAGTCGTCGGCGTTCCAGCGGTTCGCCGGAACCTCGGAGATCACGTCGCGTCCGTCGATCAGCAGCTGCCACAGCGCTGCTGGATCGGGTGCCTGCGGGAATCGGCAGTCGAGGCCGACTATGGCGATATCGGTCATGCGGCGACGACGAATTCGGCCGCGATATGCGCGGCGATGGCAGCGATGGTGGGGTGATCGAAGACCAGGGTCGGATCCACTTCCAGCGACCACTGGTCCTCGATCTCGCCGCACAGGTTGATCGCCGACACGGAGTCCAGGCCCAGCTCGGCGAGCGGGACCACGGGATCGACCTGGTGGGGTGCGCGTTCGGTGTAGTCGGCCACGCGCTCCACCAGCCATCCCTGGATGGTGGCCGGGCAGGTGACGGCGGTACTGAACATGGTTCGGCTCCTCGACGGGGTACGGGTCGGTCAGGCGGTCAGAGATCGGCTCAGCGCCGGTTCGAGATCTTGGTGCAGGACACCGTCCACGCGGTGCCACAGGAACGCTTCCCGCATCGAGCCGCGTTGGACCTTGCCGCTGGTGGTGCGATGCACCGATCCGGGTTCCAGGAGAACGACATTCGGTGCGGCCACGTCGAATCCGCGGGCGACGGTGTGCTTGATCGCCGAGGACAGCTCGGCGAGCGTTGTGTCGCCTCGCAGGGCCGTCTTCACACCCTGCAGCACGACGAGCCGCTCCCTGCCTTCCGCGTCGACGGATACGGCGACACCGGCGGCGGCGAGCGCCGGGTGCAGTTCGCGGACCAGCTCTTCGATGTCCTGCGGATAGATGTTGCGGCCGTTGACGATCAGCAGATCTTTGCTGCGGCCGGTGACGAACAGCTCGTCCTCGTGCAGCAGGCCGAGATCGCCGGTGCGCAGGAACGGCCCCTCGGCGCCGATATACGCGGCGAAGGTCTCGCGGGTCGCCTCGGGACGGTTCCAGTAGCCCGCCGCCACGCTGTCACCGCGAATCCAGATCTCGCCGACCTGGTCCTCCGGAAGGCTCTGCCGCGTGCGCGGGTCGACGATGCGGATGTCCAGACCGCGGGCCGCCCGGCCACAGCTGACCAGCCGCGTCTCGCGGCCGAGGTCCAAGTGAACCGGCGCGGCGCCGATGGATCCGGCACTGGCCAACAACGTCACCTCGGCCAGCCCGTAGGCAGGCAGGAAGACGGTGGGTCGCAAGCCGGCGGGCGCGAAACGTTCGAGCACGGCCGCGATCGTCCGTTCGCGCACCGGCTCGGCGCCGCTGAGCGCGACTTCGAGGGTGCTGAGGTCGAGTTCGGCCACCTGCTCGCCGGTCACCCGGCGGGCGATCAGGTCGTAGGCGAAGTTCGGTGCGGCGGTATAGGTGGCGCGGTACCTGTCGATGGCCTGCAGCCAGCGCACCGGACGCTTGAGGAAGGTCGTCGGCGCCATGAACACCAGGTTCGCTCCGGCGTACAACACCCCGAGCAGCGTGCCGATCAGGCCCATGTCGTGGAAGTGCGGGATCCAGCTGACGCCGGTGGCGGCATCGTTCAGCCCGATCGAGGCGATGGCGGCTTCGTTGTGCATGAGGTTGCCGTGCGTGACGACGACGCCCTTGGGGGTACCCGTCGAGCCCGACGTGTACTGGAGGAAGGCGATGGTCCCCGAGTCGATGGCGGGCATCCGCCATGCGCCCGGGTCGCCGAGCGGACCGTCGGTCGCGACGACGATCTCGCTTGCCGCGGCCGCGACAAGGGGCTGGACGTCGCTGGTGGTGAGGATCAGTCGTGCCCCGGAGTCCGCGATGATGCCCGCTAACCGCTGGGTGCTGCGCTCATCGTGCGGCAAAGGCGCGGGAACGGCGATCACGCCCGCGTACAGGCAGCCGAGAAATGCCCGCAGGAACGCCAGCCCGTCGTGATAGAGCAGCACGACCGGCCGCACTGATTCCGAACGGTCCGCGAGCCAGGCGGCGACAGCCCGGGCGTCGCGGTCGAGTTCGAGGTAGGTGACGACTTCCTCGCCGAGCTCTCGCCCGGCCTCACGAAGGTAGGTGTATGACCTGGTCTCCCCGTATTCGAAAATTTGCTGCCTTACGTGGTGAACGTAACTCGGCTGCATCTCGTGGTTCCTCGGTAGGGATCGGCATCAGTGTCGGCTACTACTCTCGGCCGTCCACGACCTCGGAACCAGGGACCTCAGGGAGCATCCAGCAAACCCAGGGGTGGGCAGAATCCCACCCTTGGTGTACGTGGGACCGCGTCACCTTGCTGGGCGGTGACCGGTGCGCCGAGCTACCGCGCAACATGGCATCGCGCGGTTCCCGAACCGACGACGCCTTACTGCGGCGGCCGCTCAGCGGAACGCAGGTTGGCGCCCGAGGCCGAGGCAATGGCGATAGCCAGACAGCGCAACTCGCCGGGGATCAGCACCGATCGAATGGCGCCCTGAAAACACTCCAGCATGGCGCCGTCGGACCACCGCACGTCGTAGCGGTACCAGCAGCGTCCGTAGCTTCGACCGCGTTGGATATCGCGTTCGGTCCGGACGGCCAGTTCGAGCAGCGCGGCAGTGACCTGGCTCGGCTCGCCCGCGCTGGTGATCTTCCACCACGGCTGACTGAAATATCCTGGCTCGGAGATCTCGACCAGGTACAGCAGAGGCATCCCCACGGTGTCGGAGGCGGTCATACCGCACAGACTGCACCAAAACGGACTGGGCAGACAGGTGAAACGCCGAACGTGTGCTGAGACGCTATCTGTCGGTCCAGCCGAGAACCATCTGACATCGGACTTGCCGAAGGTCCACCGGCGCTCACGTTTGCGTGATGGCGGCAGAACAGTGATCCCCGCAGGCAAATCCTGGCTTGTGCCGAGCGTGACGTTCGCGAGTGCTGCCGCCCTGATCGCTACGAGCCGATACGGTCCAGGAGCCAGCGAGGACCGACCGTATTCGCCCCGATCGCCTCGACACGGTCACGGAGACCCCGATCCGCCGTCACGACAGTGACCGGACGATTGCCGGCCTCCGCGACGGCCGCGGCCACCACATCGACTATCGCGTCATCTCCCGAACCGTCCGCCCGCACGACACGCAGGCTGGCGAATTCCGGATCCGACACATCGGCGACCGCGGCCTTCGCCGCCCCTTCCAGCACGACAATCAACTCGGCCAGCTGCTCCAGGTGCTCATCGAGCCGGGACATTTTCGCGAGCAGTCGCCGTGCCGCACCGGAACGATCGCGCCACCACCCATCGGGGCGCGAGCCGACGACATTCGCGGCGTCCACCACGATCAGCTGATCGCTGTCCTTTGTCACATACTCAGTCTCTCCCCGCCGCCGTGTTACCCGAGCGAGGCCTCCCCGACGTAGTCATACCATCGACCGGTGCGTCAGTGCACCGGCAGCGGACTGGGCGACGCGGGCCGGGCCGCTCGAACCGCGGCGAGCGCGTTGAGTCGGCCGTACCCGTACTTGTCGCTGCGCCCGTCGGCGCCGTAGCGGCCGCCTTGCGGATCGATCTTGTCGCACGCTCCTTTCAGCAGGTCCTTGACCTCGCGCCAGGTCAGATTCGGGTTCACCGACAACACCAGGGCCACCACGCCGGCAGCTCCCGGGCAAGCGCTGGAGGTGCCGCCGAAGTCGTCGGTGTAGTTGCCCGCTCCATCGCCCAACTGGGGATCGCCCGGGTTGTAGCCGTCCCGGCCGCGCCGGTCGACCGTCCAGATGCCTTGTGTGATCGGGGCGGGATGCCCGAAAGGTTTGTGCCCGAAGTCGCTGCTGGGGAACGCGCACCACACCGCTTTTCCGAAATCGCTGTAGACGCTGCGTTTCCCGGTGTCATTACAGGCCGCGACGGCGATGACCTTGGCGAAACTGGCGTAGCCGTCGTTGTCGACGGACTCGTTGCCGTTGCCGGCCGCGAACAGCACCACACAACCCTTACCGCCGCGTCCGGTGGTGACGGCGTGTTCGATCGCCAACCGTGTACTGGCGGGCAGCCGCACCACCTTGTTGTGCAGCGGGTCATTGGGCCGGAACCAAGCGCCGTCGGGCGGGCCCCAACTGCACGAGATGACGTCGGCACCGTGATCGGCGGCCCACACGAAGGCACGCGCCTCAGCTTGCGATCCGAGGCCCGAGGCCAGCCGGATCGGCATCAGCGCGGCCTCCGGCGCCACTCCCGACGCCCCTGCCTTGCCGTTCGCGCACGCCACACCCGCGCACGCCGTGCCGTGGTTCTCGCCGCGGTCCGGGCCGTTCCCGAACATGTCCTTGGGGCGCGGATCGTTGATCTGCAAGGTGACGTCGCGCGGCGCGACCACTTTCCTGCCACCGGTGAACTCCGGATGGTCGATGTCGACACCGTCATCGATGATGGCGATCGTCATCCCGGCACCGCGTGTGACGGCGTGGGCCGCTTCCACCGCGGCGTGCGCGTCGACCGGCTTTCCGCCGATCACCGTCTTCTTCAGATGCCACTGTTGCGGGAAGATCGCCTTGCGGGAACGGCGTCGGATCAGCTCGGGGTGGCAGTACTCCACGTCGTCACGGCTCAACAGCTCATTCGCGATATCGAACACCCGCTGACCGGTCCCCTCCGGCGCCGCGGTGAAATACGCGTTGGTCGCATACGTGACAACCTCTTTCACGCGCAGGCCCGCCGCCGCCAAGACATCGAGGCAATGCTCGTGATCGACCCGGTCGACGAACTTCACGAAGACGTTCTCCGTGTAGAGCACCGGCTCCTCAGTGCCGGGATCAACCAGCACATGCCCGGCGAACCGCACCTCCGGCGCGGCATTCAGCACCGGTTTACGTCGCGCCACCGACTCCCCGGCGGGCAGCCGGTACACCTCCACCCCCGCCTCCGGGTAGGCCTGCACCAACGTCGCGTCATCGAGCTCACCGGCCAGCGGCGTCTGCACCGATCCGGTTTTCCGCCGGACCCCGCGCCCGCTGTAGGTCCGTACCACGATCAGATCCGGACTCTGCTCGAGCTCGAAACCAGGATCGTCCTTCGTACCGAAATTAGCTGTAGGCACAGTGATCTCCTTCCCCGTGTGGACCGAGCACCAGCATGAACCTAGCCCCGGCAACCACCCGAATCCCGAGCAGCGCGGTACTCGCTATTCGTCCTCGATCCACCCCCCGGATGGTGACACGCCAGACCTCATCTCGCAGGTGTTGCGGCACCAGACCCGCCGACCCGCCCACACCATCCTCCTCAGCAGCCCCCTACCGGTTGCCCCTCCCCGACGCCCGACACCGGGACGGCCGACCCGAACCCACTCTGACTAGGCGATTAGCTCCCTCCCCGGCTCGTGCGGTAATCTCTTCGAGCACCCGCGAAGCGGACGCAACGGGCTGTGGCGCAGTTTGGTAGCGCACTTGACTGGGGGTCAAGTGGTCGCAGGTTCAAATCCTGTCAGCCCGACACAGAAAACCCCTTCTGACCTGGGTCGGAAGGGGTTTTCTCATTCAGCAGCAAGGGTTCGGGATTCGACCCATCTCACAGAAATCTCACGTTTTCGGGCTCGCCCCGCGCGCCAAGGTTTCGAGAACGGCGAAGTCGTCGCCGCGGGCGGCGCGCCAGGTGCGGCCGAAGGTGTTCGGTTTGCGCAGCGACCCCGTTGCACCTGATCACATCCACCACCCACACCACCGTCCAATCCCGCGGCGGCGTTGGATTCCGCTGTGTCGCATGGAAGTTTCCTCCGTAGCGGGTAGCCTGCGACGCGGCGCACCACCTCGATCACTGGTCAGTTTTGCATCGCTCAACCGCGACTATTGCTCACGGACTCGATGAAATCGACGGCGGTCGCGGAAATGAGGTCGGGGGCTTCGATGAAGGGAATGTGCCCACCTCCGGGAATCTCCACGAATGTCGAGTGGGGGATGGCGTCATGGATGACCTTGCTGAGCTCAGCGGGGATGAAGTGGTCGTTGTCGGCGCAGGCCACCAGGGTGGGGACTGTGATCTTCTCGAGGGCGGCGGTGAGGGGCTGCGGCTGTCCACCGGTTTCACGTCGGCCCAAGCGCAGGATGGCGTCGAGGAAGGCGACGTAGGTGTCGGGTGAGTTTCTCTTCACCCCGGCTCGGATATTCGCCGCGACCTGCTGGCCATGCTCGGATTCGAGGAACTGCGGAGTCATGATCCACAGTGCGATGAAGTCGGCCATCTCCTCGCTCATGCCGATCTTGGCGATGAGACGTCGGCGGAGTGCGTAATTCAGTTCCACCGAGCGATTGAGTTCGGTGAAGGCCCCGACTGCGATCAGTGAGCGAACCTTGTCGGGGTGCCGAACGGCGAGCGCACAGGCGATGGACCCACCCAGAGAGGTGCCCAGGATGTGCGCGTTGTCGTAGCCGAGGGCGGTGATCAGTGCGGCGATGTCGTCCGCCCAGACCTCGACGGAGTACTCGCAGTTCGGATCCTTGTCAGACTGGCCGACGCCGCGGGGGTCGACGGCGATGGTGCGCACGGCGGCCGACATCGCGGGTACGCCGAGCTGGTAGTAGGTGTAGTCCAGGCCGAGGCCCGGGATCAGGACCAGGGGTTCTCCCGCCCCTTCGATCTGGTAGTGGATCCGGGTTCCGTTGACGTCGGCGAATGGCATGGTGGTGTCTCCGATGACTGAATTGAGAATAAGGGGGCCCGCCCGGGCCGCTGTGGGTGAAATTCGTTGCGCCTGGGGTATTTCAGCGGGTGGCCATCGCCTCCAGTGCGGTGCGGGCCGCCTGACGAACGTGGCGTGCGCAGGCGTCGGCCGCTCGCTGTGCGTCGCGCGCTTCGACTGCCTCGACGATCTCGCGCATTTCCGCAACGCTGTTCGCCGCCCGGCCTGGCTGGGATAGGGACAGCGCCCGCAGCATGGTCACGCGGGCTTGGAGACCTTCGACGATTTCTTGGACGGTCACGTTGCCCGACCCGGTCAGCAGTGTGTCGTAGAAGCGCTTCTTCGCCTCCAGCATGTCTACGGCCGCACCTTGACCACTGGCGTGGGCGGCGATGACGTCGAATGCCTCCCGCAGCTGCCGGACCTTCTCTTCCGAGGCGTGCTCGACGAATTGGCGTGCCGCCATACCTTCGAGCACCGCCCGGACTTCGTACAGCTCGGCCGCACGCTGGGGAGAGACCGAGGAAACGAAGGTTCCCCTGTTGGGGATGTTGCTGACCAGCCCCTCCGCCGTCAGCTCCCGCAGCACCTCGCGGATGGTGGTTCGCGAGACACCGGTCTGCTCGATCAGCTCGCGCTCGATGAGCCGTTGCCCCGGGCGCAGCCGCATCTCGACAATCGCCTGCCGTAACTGGTCTGCGACCTGCTCCCGGATCGGGGCTGCCACGCGCCGGACCTGGACCGAGAGCCCGTCCAACGGCTGCTTCACCTCACGTGCTGTCATTTGTCTGACGGTACTACGCATGGTTGGTCACTCCCGCTGTGGAGGCACCGAGTCGACTTCGCGGCGTTCGGCCAGGAAGCGGGTGAAGGCGGTCAGGAAGGGTTGGGGCTCTTCGTATACGCCCAGGTGCCAGGCATCGGGAATGATGCTCAGACGGGCATCGGGCAGCGCGTGGGCCAGCGCCGCCGATGCCTCGGGAGGCGTGGTGATGTCCGCCGCGCCCGTGATGACCAGTGCGGGCATGTCGAGTGCGCCAAGACGTTCCAGGGTGTCGAGCTCCGAGATCGCCTGCCAGCTCGCCTCCCAGCTCGCTGGGTCGTTCGCCGCGAGGGTCTGCGCGCAGCTGCGGCCGATGGAGGTGCTGCGGCCGTGGGGCGAGAACCAACGCTCCAGGGTGGGCTGGACGACGGCGTCCATTCCTCGGCGGGCGGCGTGACCGCGCTCGCGCAGTTTCGGCCGCACTGCGTCGGCGAAGCTTCCGGCGGTGGCGCACAGTATCAGCGATGCCACGTGCTGCGACTGTTGCAGTGCGAGGTGCTGAGCGACCATGCCGCCCATCGAGACTCCGACCACGTGAGCCGGTTGATCGGTTTCCGCCCGGAGGACCGCAGCGACGTCGCTGGCCAGGTCGCCGAGGGTCATCGGGTTGCGAATCGGGCTGGATCGGCCGTGGCCGGGCAGGTCGACGGCGATCACGCGGTATTGCTCGGCGAGGTGACTGATGTAGCTGGTCCACCAGAGGCAGTCGAGACCGACTGGGTGGAGCAGGACGACGGGGCGGCCCGCTCCACTGGTCCGGTAGGCGATGTGACGAACTTCGTCGCCTGAGTCGTTCAGCTGAAGGAGCCTTCGCGAGGTGGGACTGTCACTGCTCATACCATGCCGCCGAAGTTGAGATACTTCATCTCGGTGTATTCCTCGATGCCGTGCCGGGAGCCTTCGCGTCCGAGGCCGGACTGTTTCACTCCGCCGAAGGGCGCCACCTCCACCGACAGGAAGCCGGTGTTGATACCGACCATCCCCGACTCCAACCGCTCGGCGACACGCCAGACTCGGCGCAGGTCTTGGCTGTAGAAGTAGGCGGCGAGGCCGAAGTCGGTGGAGTTGGCCAGCGTGATGGCTTCCTCTTCGGTATGGAAGCGGGACAGCGCGGCGACCGGGGCGAAGGTCTCCTCCTGCGCGATCCGCATGGCGGTGGTCACCTCACCGAGGACGGTGGGCGTGAAGAAGGTGCCGCCCCGGATCTGCTCGCCACCGGCCAGGAGCGTTGCGCCCTTGGCAATGGCGTCGGTTACGTGCGCCTGTGCCTTGCTCACGGCTTGCTTGTTGATCAGCGGCCCGACGTCGGTGCCCTCGTCCAGGCCGTTGCCGACGTTGAGGCCGCGTACCCGTTCGGCGAAGCGTTCGGCGAAAGTGTCGTAGACGCTGTCGTGGATCAGGAACCGGTTGGTGGCCACACAGCTTTGCCCGCTCTGGCGGAATTTGGAGACGATCGCTCCATTGACCGCGGCGTCCACATCGGCGTCGTCGAAGACGAGGAATGGCGCGTTGCCGCCGAGTTCGAGCGTCATCTTCTTGATGGTGGGTGCGCACTGGGTGGCCAGGAGCCGGCCGATCTCGGTGGATCCGGTGAAGGACAGTGCGCGCACCGCCGGGTTCGCACAAAGTTCGGCTCCGATCGCCTGCGGGGATCCGGTGACGATATTGAGCACGCCCGCCGGGAGCCCGGCCCGTTCGGCGAGGGAGGCCAGAGCCAGCGCCGACAGCGGTGTCTCCTCAGCGGGCTTCATCACCACGGTGCAGCCTGCCGCGATGGCGGGTGCCGCCTTGCGGGTGATCATGGCCGCGGGGAAGTTCCATGGGGTGATGCACGCGACCACACCGATAGGCTCGCGCAACACCATGATCCTGGTGTCAGCGGAGGTCGAGGGAATGATCTCGCCATGGATACGGCGTGCTTCCTCGGCGTAGAGACGTAGGAAGGACGCCGCGTAGGCGATCTCGCCCCGGGCCTCGGCCAAGGGTTTGCCCTGTTCCAAGGTCAGCAAGTGGGCCAGGTCCTCCTGAGACTCGAGGACGAGGTCGCGCCAGCGCAGGAGGATCTCGGCGCGTTCGCCGGCGGTGCGGGCCGCCCAGCTGTACTGGGCGTGGCGGGCGGCTGCGATGGCGCCGCTGGTCTCGGTCTGCCCCATCGCCGGAACGCGGCCGACCGTGTCGCCGGTGGCTGGATTGACAACGTCGATGTACTCGCCGCTCATGGCGTCTGTCCATACGCCGTCGATCAGGCAGCGGTCGCGAAGAAGTTCGGTGGTGGGCTGCGGGTCGTGTGTCTTGTGCATGGCGGATCCTTTCCGGTTCGTCGTCAGTCCTGCTCGTCGAGGTTGTGGCCCTGCTCGATGAGAACCTCCTCGGTGGAGCGGAAGGCTTCCATGCCGGCCGGCACTCCGCAGTAGATACAGGCTTGGAGGAGAACCTCTCTCAGCTCGACCGGGGTGACGCCATTGTTCAGTGCGCCGCGGACATGGAGTTTGAGTTCGTGGGAGCGGTTCAGGGCGGTGAGCATCGCGATATTGAGCAGGCTGCGGTCCCGCCGTGACAGCCCGGGCCGGGACCAGACCGCGCCCCAGCAGTACTCGGTGACCAGTTCCTGCATAGGTCGAGAGAACTTGCTGGCGTTCGCGAGGGAGCGGTCCACATGCTGCGCGCCCAGGACGGAACGGCGGGTGCTGATCCCGGCTTCGAGTGTGCTGCCGCTACTGCTGTGAGCGTCGGCGTTGTCGACAGTCATTCGTATCACTCCTGTTTGTATGCGGGATGGGGATGGGCTGTCAGTCGGTGACCGAGGCCAACGAGTCCTTCTTCAGGGCTTCCTCATGGGAATGAAGATCGCGGCCGTTGGTCTCGGGGAGCAGGAAGTAGAGGCCGATCAGAGTCATCGCGCCGACGGCGGTCATGTAGAACCCCCCGGCGCCCAGGAAGCCGAATTCCGCGACCGAAGCCGCGACGACCAGCGCAGCGGGTGCGCCCACCAGCGCGCCGGCGAGGTTGAAACCAAGACTGCAGCCGGTCAGCCGCGTTCTGGCGGGAAACAGCTCGATCAGCAGTACCACCATTGTCACGTTCACCATGGCTTCGAAGAGAGCGAAGAGCGACATGGCCAGGACTGCCACGATGATGCTGCCGCTGCCCAGGAGATGGAAGGCGGGAATGGCGGACGCAGCGAGGCCGGCGGCGCCGACCAGAATTGTCGGCCGTCGCCCGATCCGGTCGGCGAAGACGCCCGCGAGCGGACACATCGCCGTATAGATGGCGAGGATGATCCCCGTGGCGCACAGAGCGGTCGTTCTGCTCATGCCGACCTCCTCCGACATCAGCGCGTTCGCGGTGGAGGTGACGAGGTAGTAGTAGCCAACCGCCGCCGAGGCGGTGGCGAAGAAGCACAGGGCGATCGCCCGCTTGTTGCGGCGAAGCGCCTCCCGGGTCGGTGCCTGCGCGATATCGCCCTCCTCTTTCATCTCCGTGAAGATCGGGGTGTCCTCGAGCTTCAGGCGGATATAGAGCGCGGCAAGTCCCAGGGGCGCCGCAAGGAGAAACGGGACGCGCCAGCCCCAGTTCAGCATTTGTTCCTGGCTCAGCAGGTTCGTCAAGGCGAGCGCGACGGCCACGCCGCCGACACCACCCGCCGCGGCCGTGGCGGGCACCACGCTGCCCAGCAGTGCGCGCTTGTTCCGAGGGGCCTGTTCCACGAGAAAGGCGGCGGCGCCGGCCCACTCGCCGCCCACCGAGATGCCCTGCAGCATGCGGAGGAGCACAAGTGCGATCGGGGCGAGGAGGCCGACCGACGCAAAGGTGGGCAGCAGGGCGATGAGCGTTGTAGAGACCGCCATCAAGATCACAGAACCGGTCAGCGACGCTCGCCTGCCGATGCGGTCGCCGACGATGCCGAAGATCACTCCGCCAACCGGCCGCATCACCAGCGCAACTCCGAACACGCTCAGCGACAGCAGGAGTTCGGTGGCGGGGTCGTCGTTGGGGAAGAAGAGTTCGCCGATCGTGATGGCAAAGAAGCCGTATGCGGCGAAGTCGAACCATTCCATGAAGCTGCCGCATGCGGCGGCCACGCCGATCCGCCGTTGATCACGTGCCGAGGTACGCACATCACCTGTCGTCATTGACATGACGCCTCCCTGCTGTCGGGCCTAGTTCTGCCGAGTGCCCCTGTGTGGAGGAGCTGAGATCACAGTAGCTGTATGACCGTACGATTGCAATACAATTCTTCCCCCAGAGCCCAGGTCGCGGGCTTCGCGCACTTTCCTCCAGTCTCACGGGTGCATGCAGCCCTCTGAACAGGGGAAGTGCCGATTCTTGAAGACGGGAGGCGTAGTCGCCGGAAACGAAGGGGTGAATCTTCCGCAGCGATGGACCCAGCCTACTAGGCCGGAAGTACCGACGACCTGGGAATTTCCAAGGGTCGACGACTAACAGGCGCCACAGCGATTGTCAGACAATCACGTTCACGGCATGGCCGACAGGTCGCCGCAAGTTCAAGAGCCGCTTCAGCCGACGCGGGACTGTCTGGCTGTCGGCGTGCATCATTCGAGCCATCCGCGGGACGGCATACCACCAGCCGGCCAGGGCGAGGATCAGGAATGCCAGGTCAGCAGGTATCAGCTTCGCTGATCAGGTGTGACTACTGGGGCGCGGCGAATGCGGCCGGATGCGTATGCCGCGGTCGAACTCATCCGCCGCGAGGAACCTGTACCTGGCGTCGGACTACCTGGCCACCATCCCGATCCTGGCCCGCACCCGCCGCTGGTGCACCCAACACCACCCCCGACGCCGTCGCCTTCATCGTGTCGACGACCCGGGCCCGGAGAAACCGTTTCCTCGCGATGAACACCGCGAGTTGGTCACGTCGTTGCGTAATCCGCGCGGCGTCGAGGTGTTCGTTGCGTGGGCGGTCGCCGGCCGGGAGGCGGGCCACCCGTGGGCGGACCTGTTCGGCGGCGACCACGGCCTGCTGCCTACGCCCCGCCGCGCCCCGGCGACACCGAGGACCTTCCGCCGGACCTGGTAGTGGAGGCACTGGCGCATGACGTGCCCATGCTGACGACCAACGGCATCTCGGCTGTGACGACGGGCGGCGCGTTCAGAGTCATCGAAGGCCTGATCGGCCGCGGTCGCGACACCCTTGCGAAACGTTCGCGGGGTGACCGGCGCGCGCCGGTCACCTTGCCGGAGGTGGCAGACGAAGCCGCTGTTCTGGCATGTTCGGGCGAGACTGCAGGTGCGCCGCTGGCATGGACGACAGCGGCGCTCCTGGGTCAGCATCCCAGGATCGAGACACAGCAGATCGGGCAGCGCCGGCTCGACGAGCTGGACGTGACCCTGGCGCCGGAACGGGGCACGCCCATTCCTGAGCATGCTCCGTCTTCTATTTGCGCGCAGCGCGGTTTCCCCAGCGTGATGTCGGTCCGGCTCGCTCTGCGTCGGTCAGCCGAGATTGCGGGCCAGGAAGTCGCGGATCAGTGCGGCGATTTCGGGGCCGTGCGTTTCCAGGGCGAAGTGGCCCGTATTCAGCAGGTGCAGTTCGGCATCCGGCAGATCGCGCAGGTAGGCGCGGGCGCCGTCGGCGCCGAAGATCTCGTCGTGCTCGCCCCAGGTGATCAGGACCGGGGGCCGGTGCTCGGCGAAGTACTTCTGGAACTCCGGGTAGCGGTCGAGGTTCAGCGTGTAGTCGGCGAAGAGCTGGAGCTGGATCTCCTTGTTGCCCGGTCGATCCAGGTAGTGCTGATCCAAGGTCCAGGTGTCGGGGCTGACCTGCGCCAGCCGATCGGCCGGAACGCCGTGCGTGTACTGCCATTTCGTGGCGTCGAGTTCGAGCAGCTTGCGTACCTCGGGCTCGTGTGCCGCACGGTCGTTGGCGTGTGCGAACAGTACCTCCCAGAACGGGGTGAAGCCCTCCAGGTAGGCGTTGCCGCTCTGGGTGATGATCGCGGTGATGCGGTCCGGATTGCGGGAGGCGATGCGCAGCCCGATCGGTGCGCCGTAATCCTGAATGTAGAGGGCGAACCGGTGGATGCCCAAGGTGTCCAGCAGTTCCAGGGTGATCTCGGTGAGCTTCTCGAAGCTGTAGTCGAAGGCGAGCACGGCAGGCATGGCCGACTGCCCGAAACCGATATGGTCCGGCGCGATGAGATGATAATTTGCGGCCAGCTCGGGCAGTAGATTGCGGAACATCGCCGAGCTGGTCGGAAAGCCGTGCAGCAGGACAAGTGTCGGCTTGCTCGGATCTCCCGCCTCGCGGTAGAAGACCGGCAGGCCCTGGATTTCGACAGTGTTGTGACGTATTGCGTTCATCGCGATTCTCCTAGTTGTGTTGATCGAACGGACACTTGGTTTCGGTCGCAGGTCAGCGATGACCTCGACGAGGTGGGCGTGGCAGGAGTGCCGAGCACGAATCCAGCGCCGGGGCACGAATGATGGACGGTCAGGCCGTGCTGATGACGAGTTCGGTTCGGGGTTTGCGCACCGGCGCGACCAATCGCGCCGCAGCGATACTGAAGGCCATGCCGAGCGCGAAATAGCCTCGGTAGCTGTCGGTTCGGGCATGGATCCCACTGGCAACCGCCAGCCCGGCGGCCGCGGCGAGCTGATGGATCACCCATGCGGGAGCCAAGGTCCGGCCCATCCTGGCTGGGTCGAGGCCGCGGGACATGATCGCCATGGTCAAGGGGATGACCGGGAACGAGGCCGCGCCGAACACGGCCGCGACCGCGATGAGCACGCTCGGGCCGGGAACGCACACGGCAAGGGCGAGCGCGACTATCCGCATCCCATAGAGGATCTGCAGCAGGACCTCAGGTCGATACCAGCGCTGCAGTCGCGCCATCGCCGCCGAGGTCAGGCCCGCCGCCAATGCCGCGACGGCCACCAGGCGACCGGCCGCGGCGATCGACCAGTCGGTCTCGACCGCGTGTTCGGGCAGCATCAGGATTACCACGTAGAGGGTCGCTGAATGCAAACCGAAGGAGATCAGCACCCGCCCCCGGCCGGCCAATGACTCGGCACGGCGCGCGACGCCGGCGATGTGATCGACAGGCAGCACCCACCACAGCACGCCAGTGACCACCAGCCCGACACCGCCGAGGAGCGCATAGGTGACGCGAACACCTACGGGCTCGAACAGAGCCGTGGCAACCCATGGCGCGGTCAGCTGCCCCAGGTTGATTCCCACAGCCGCCCTGGTGAGCGCCGGACCGACCTGATTCGCGAGCGTCCGCCCGATCAGGGTGGTGACCGTGAGCGTGGACGACGACGCGAACCCGATTCCACCGAGAAGCACGTAGACCGTGAGGAATTCCCACGTCGTACGCACCACGGCCAGCACAAGATAACTCGCCGAGATCAGCGTCAGACCGCCGATCAGCACCCGCTTCGCACCGACCCGATCCAGCAGGCCGCCGACCAACGGCTGCGCCAGCCCGGTCACCGTCGTGCCGAGAGCGGCGGCGAGGGCCAACGCCGTCGCACTCACCCCATACGAGGCGGCGGTGGGCGCGAAGAACACTCCCACGGAGAAGTTCAGCCCGAACGACACCGTCATGGCCGCCAAGCCCGCCCAGGCAATCTGCTCGCGCCGCATGCTTACCACCCTCTAACCATCAACATCTGTTTTGATGGTTAAGAGTGGCCGCCATGGAGCTAACCTGTCAATGTGACATAAATGGTTGGAATGCGGGAATATAGTCAGTGTCCGCAGCCAACATCACTCGCGAAGCCCAGCCCTGTCAGACGACGGCGCCCCCGAAAGGCCCCTTCGCATGCAGTTGAGGTGCGCCTGTCACAGTCAGTCGGGCAACGAAGCCGGCGTCGGTGTACCGGCGTGCCGGCGTCCCAACGCCTCGAGGAGCTCGAGCAGGCCGAAGTCGTGGAGCGAGTCGTTACGGTCGCACGGCCGGTCGAGGTCCGCTACGCACTGACGCCCATAGGCCGCGAGTTGGAACCGGTACTGGATGCCGTGTTGGCGTGGAGCGTCAACTGGGCGGCTCATCAGGCAGGTCCCTAGCAGCGAAGCCCAGCACATCGGCACCGAGGTGCCCAGCCTGTTCCGGTCCCTGCTGGAGCAGACGGCGGCCAACGGCCACGCCGCGAGCGGCATTGCCAGCGTCGTCGAGACGATCACGAAGGGTGCGCACAATGAGTGATCCGGCGATCGAGGTCGGCACCGCTGCCGCGCTCGACGCGCGGCGTCGGATTGTCGCGGCACACTTCCCGCATTGGCATGGACCTACCAACGCACACATGGCCAGCGCTGGTACGCACGCCATGGCGGCACCCGATGAACACCCTCACCCGGATCGGACTGATAGAACTGGCATTCGGAGCCATGCTGGGATGGATCCTGGTCATCCAGCTGGCCGGACCCGATCTGGCCGGACGGCTCGGAGTCATCGCGCCGCGACGACTGCTCCAGGCACACATCGACTTCATCATGATGGGCTTGATACTCGTCGCGATCGGCCTCGCCGCTCCCGAACTACCCACCTGGACAGCGGCGGTCGTCGTCTTCGGCACCTGGCTGAATCCAGCCCTATTCCTTCCACTCGCCTGGCGCGAGGACCTCACCCGGACCCTCGGCTACCAAGCGACCAGCATGATCGCCTTCCTCGCAACGAGTGGCGGCCGGACAGCGGTTGCCATCATCGGCTGACCACCTGCAACACCGCCGCCCCATGCCCACCCTTGCGAAGGCGAACTGGTGTCGGCCGGCCCGGTTGCCCGGCGCTGTCCGGCGGGCCCGCGCATTTTCGCAGTTCGGGGGTAATCGAGTGGCGTTAGGGTAAAGGGGGGAGAGTGCGAGGAGTCGAAAGATGAGCACCACCATTCTGATCGTGATCATTATCGTCGCCGCTCTGGTTGTCTTGCTGGCCACCGCATGGGTGTTGATGCGCAAACGGCGCGAACACCAGCGGGTCGAGGCTCAGGGTATCCGTGACCGCGCGGCGGAACGGGAAGTCGAGGTCGCTCAGCGGAAGGCGCGGGCTGACGAGACTGCCGCCAGGAGCCGGGCAGCAAAGGCGGAAGCCGAGGCCAAGGCGGCGCAAGCCGAGCAGCTTGCCCAGCAAGCGCACATGCATCACAGCGAGGCGGCGGATTCGCGAACCGAGTTGGACAAGGAGTGGGAGCGCGCGGACAAGGTCGATCCGGACTCGAAGTCAGGTGAGACGCAGCAGCGTGCTGCCCCTGAACGGCCGCCGCGCAATCCCTGACAGCGAGCGCGCCGATCTGCTGGGCCTGCCTCAGCGGCGGCCGGAGTGGACTGCGTCTCGGACTGCCCGGCGCGCATCGCGGGGAACGTCGTCACTGCGGCTCTCACGCCCAACGCTGCTGGTGCTCCACTGACCAGCGCATCACTGGGGCACGATGCTCTTGGCGCCCACCATGCGCACCAGGCTGAGGATCGGGAGCCCGATCACCAGGTGTTCGATCCCGGTGGAGATACCCACCCAGAGGTGGCTGGACAGTGCCAGTGGAATGATCACCGCCGCGGCGGTGAGGATTCCCACGATCCAGCCGAAGAACAATTCCGGTGACGGAGTGCCCAGGCGAAGCAGAAACCAGAGCACCCCGGCCAACAGTGTGCAGATGAAGGCCACCACCGCGAACCAGTACGCATCTTGCGCCATCGGGTTCCACACCCCGAACTCGCCGCTCTCGGTGACCCGGGTGGCGATGATTTCGATGATCCAGGCGCACAGCCAGGCCGCCAGGGCGGTTACCACGGCCGCCGCGATCACACCACCGACGAACATGCCGATGTTGACATCTGGGCCCTGATGTTGCCGGGACTGCCGGTCCGGAGGATCGGACTGCTGATATGCGCTGTATCCGTGATCTTGGCCGTACCCGTGACCTTGGCCGTACCCGCGATCTTGGCTGTACCCAGGATCACGGTAATTCCCCGGTTGATAACCGGATTCATAACGTGCGGTGTGCTGGTCGCGCGGATCCATGGGATTCAACCGCCGATCACCTCCGTCCGAAGCATGCGTGTGCGTCGAGTGTAGGGCCGCAGCGAACAGGCTGCTGGCCGCTTACCCAACTCCGCTCGGCCCGTGGCCTCGCCACGGACTGCACCGTATCTCCTCGATAAGAGGAAACGACCTCGGCCCCTGTGGATCTACCTCGGGTCGGTCTGCGCCTGCTGATGGACGGACATTGGCGATTCGGTTGTCCGACAACAACTTGTGGGGTTGGATGGCCGCATGGCTGCGCCTGCCGGTGTGCAGCGTGCCCGACGGCCCGACGCCGTAGAACTGAAAAGCTCCGAGCTCGGCGAGATTACGACAGGACGCAATGACACTCCGTACCTTGGCCGCAGCAACCGTGCTGGCGATCGTATGTGCAGTGAGCGCGACGACCGGCTGCGGGAAGAATGCCACTGAGAACCCGGTAGCGGCGAGCAGCACCAGCACGAAGTCAGCCGGAACGACGACTTCCACGCCATCCACCACCCCAGTTCGGTGGGCAAACACGGCAGTATCGTCACCAGCCCCGACGCTGAGTCACTGATGGCCAGGATCCGCGCCACCGATCCGTGCTCGATGGTCGACCCTGAGCCGTTGAAGTCGATGAATCTTGGCGCGAAGTCGGTAACACGTGAGGGGCGAGGGTTCGCCGGGTGCCAACTCAGGGTGGGTGATCACGTCGGCGAACCCGGTTCGAAGGATCCGTTCTACCTGTTCGAACTGTCGCTCGGCGAGGTGTACGACGACGATGACCGTGCGCGGGACAAGGCCGAAACGGTCAACGGTCATACGATCTACCGCTCCCGCTTGGCTGATGATCCTACTTTCGCCGACACGTGCTACTACTACGTGCCTGCCGGGCACACCGGCTACGCGCACCGGTTGCGGCTGCGCAAGGTTCTGCCCGACGGTGCGCCGAACAAGACGCCGTGGCCCGAAAAATGCGATGTAGAAAAGAATTACGTCAGCAAGATCGTCGATCGGCTGGACAGCCTTACGCCCCGTGACAAACCGGCCGACGGCAACGTGCTGTACGGCAAGGATCCGTGCGCGGCCAGAGACGCGGTAGCGGCCCGGTACAGCGATTGGACCTTGAACTCGATCAGGTGGGTGGGTCCGTATCACTGCCAGTTGGATTTCGCCAAGCCGGGCGCGAAATACAGCCTGCGGGTCGAGCTGCAGTTTCGCTTGGACGTGGAGCAGCAGGCATCGCCCGGGCCTGGCAACGGCGCCTACCGGGCGGCGGGCCTGAACGGGATTATTCTCCGTTCGAACGTGTACGGTCCTGTCCCGTCGCGTTGCGGCGTCAGCCTGACGTACCGGCCGAGTAGTGATGGCCGCATGAACGGTCATCTCATCGGGCTTGCGATCGATTGGACCGCGCTGCCTCTCGCGCAGTATGGCGATCCCGGTCACCCGACGGATGGCAGCTGGCCGCCGCTTCCGTTCGACGCCTGCGCCGACGTCGATGATTTCAGTACCGCCGCGGTGCGGGCCGCGGGCTGACCGCGCTCCCCGTTTTCGCAGCCGCGGCCGACCGCCGAGTCATTGCGAACGTGGGCGGCGACCGGCGGCTACGCGGCCTGCGGCATGTGCCCGGGTCCGCGGAGAAGGTCGTCCCGGAGGGTCCGGTGCATGGCGCACCGGTGCACAGGACCGGGAGTGACAAATGCGGGGTCCAGTCGTTGCGCGAAGCTGAGGTTGTCACGGCGCCAGCAATCGATGCACACCAGCTCATTCATGGTCGTTCTCCTCGAGTCTCCGCACGGGAAGGTCCTCTGAGGCTTGAATTCCCATTCGCTTCCAGACGAACACCTGTATTTGTCCACTCACGTCAGCCGCTGCATCGTTACCGCGGCGGTATCACAATCCGTGTGGGTGCCCCCTCCCTATGCGGTACTGCTGTCAGCTCTGTGTGCAGTCTGGTCGCGCACCCATTCGTCGGTCTGGGTGAGCCAGAACAGGTAGGCCAGCGCGGGCAGAACCGTGACCGCGGCGAGTGCGACGACCGCGGTCCCCGAGACCGCGCCGATGGCGAACAGGATCGCCGACACCGTCGCCCACCGCTTGGCCAGACCCAGGGCGACCGGGTCATGGCGGGTGATGCCGCGGCAGTGCACGACGTAGATCATCGCGGGGAACGCAATCCCGAAACAAGCCAGGACGATATGCCAGCCCAGCGAGAACGCCATCTGCTGGCGGGCGGGCAGCAGTCCCGGAGGACCCTCACCCGATGCCGAGTAGACCGCGGTGAGCGTGCTCGACACCATCGCAACTCCTTCCGGTTGCGGCGCGGGCGGGATGCGTGCGCTGGTTACCGCCCGGCCCTCTCGCGTGGTATCCCCGCTTTTCACCGCGCCAACCGGTCGACCTCTCCCGGCGCCCCGCCGCAGTCGATGCCTGGTCGCATCGCGGCGCTTCCGGCACGAACCAGTGGTGCGTACCATCGGTACATGCCCTTGCCTCGCTTCTACCGCCTGCCGCCCGATCGACAACGCGCGATCATCGACGCGGCGAAGACCGAGTTCGCTCACCACGGCCCCGAGGCCGCGTCGTACAACACGATCATTGCCAAGGCAGGTATTTCGAAAAGCTCTGCCTACCAGTACTTCGACGGCAAGGACGACATACTCGGGCTGGTGCTGTCCGATGTCGCCGACCGATTGCGCGCGAAGCTGGGTAGCTGGGTCCCAGAGGACACAGCGGAGGCATTCTGGCAGCGCCTCAGCGAGGACTCGGCCGGACTCGTCCGCTTCCTCGAGGACAACCCACTGGATCGAGCCCTCGCCGACGCCGCCCTCGCCCGGATTCCCACTGGGAACGAGCAATCGTGGCTGGCCGCCGTGATCGACAACGGCATCGATCTCGGCGTCATCCGCACGGACGTGAACCGTGAACTGCTGACCGCCGCGTCGGCCGCCGTGCTACGCGCCGGCGACCAGTGGGCGCTCGCGGGTGGCGGCCATCCCGATCAGATCTTCAGCCTGCTCGCCGGATTGTGGGGACCTGCTCATGCGCGGTGATCTTCATGTCGATTGGTCGATTCCGGCGACATCGCCGGGATGGACCGGGCACCTGGAACGGTTCATGGGTCCCGGGAAGACTCGGGCGGAATCCGCCGTCGAATACATCGGCGGCGCGATTTGCCTGCTGCTTCTCGCAAGGTACTGCTGGCCGATGCTTTCCGGCCGCGGTATCGCGGAAGTCGTGGTGCTGGCCGTTATCGCCGCCGACCTCGTCGGAGGTGTATTGACCAACGCAACGAACTCGGCGAAGCGCTGGTACCACCGCACGCCCTCATCGCGGGGCAGGTTGGCGTTCGTCGCTGTCCACACCGCGCATCTCGCCGTCGTCGGCTTGGCGCTTCTCGGTGATCCGGTGTGGTTCGTCGGCAATACCCTGCTGTTGCTCGGGTGCGCGCTTCTGATCGAATCCGTGCCAGTCGCCTTGCGCCGTCCAGTTGCCATGGCGGCCTATATGACCGTGCTCCTGATCAACCTGATCGCCTTCCCGCCACCAGCGCTGCTGGCCTGGTTCATCCCCCTGTTCTATCTCAAGCTGCTGGTCTGCTATTTGATTCCGGAGGCCCCCATTGCAACCCGCGGTCATTCTCGCCCGAGCATTTGATTCCGAACCGGGATGCCCGGGTTGCCGGCGGCCGCGAACAACACTGGTCGCCGCCACTCTGACCCCGGACTCGGTTGACCCCCCGCGGCTTCCGGCTCCCGGGATTCAGTGGTGGGCGTGGTTGAAAAGCCTGCCCATCTCGCCGCGGGAGCCTCAGACGCAAGCCTGGACTGCGCTAGGGCCGAGTCGCCCCTGCGGAAGGCCCCTGGCCCATCAGTCGTCCGGTTCGCCTCATCCCGAGCAGCATCGAGCCCAGACCGAGCAGCACGGCGACTGCGCCGGCAACGACGTTGCTCCAGATCGTCGATGCGGTGTCGACATCGCCGCTGACTACCCAGGGAGAGACGATCGTCCACACGCCGATCAGCGGAGCAGCCCAGACGATGCCGTGGGTCCGTCCGTACACCGAGGCGAACCCGAGAGCCAGCATCGCGAGGGCGATGCCGACGATGAGGTTGTTCCCGGTCAAGGTCGGGAACCCATTGAATCCGACTACCCATGGAGAAATCGCGATGTAGAGCCCGGTCAGGAACATGCAGCCGGCGACCACCTGGGCGGCCGGCGCCTCCGAGGCGAGCTCGTACTTCTCCCGCAACTCCACGATGTCGGGATGCCGGCTCATGCTCACGGTCTCACTAGTCATGGTTTCCACCCTTCGGACAAGTGCACGAATCGAGACTCTCGAGCCGGGGCGGCCTGCGATCGGTCACGGCGGAACGCGGCGCCGATCCTTGTCACCACCTCGGACATATATCATTCTGTGATATTATCACTCCATGACACATGGGTCCATGTCATCGCCGGAACACCTCACCAACCAGGAGTATTCGAGGCTGCTGGCGTTCCGAGCCGGACTTCGCCAGTTCCTGCGCGGGAGTGAGCGGCGGGCAGCCGTGGCCGGACTCACCGACACTCAGCACCAGCTTCTGCTGGCGATCCGAGGGCATCCCGGCCCTGACCGGCCCAGCATCGGAGAAGTCGCTGGATATCTGGACATCCGGCACCACAGCGTGGTGCAACTGATCGATCGCACCGAGCAACTCGGCCTCGTCGCCCGCAACCGAGGGCAGGGCAAGGACCGCAGGGTCGTCCGCCTCACCCTGACCGAGGCGGGCCAGGAAATCCTGGCCCGGCTCAGCGCCACACACCTGGAAGAGCTCGAGCGGCTGGTACCTCTGATCAGCGCGCTGGTCGATCCCCCAGCCGTACCGCGGGCGGGTGAGTGCTTGCCGGTTCGGGCCTAGGCCGGGCGGGCTGCCGAGAGCGAATCCGGTCAGGAAAGTTCGTCGGCCGACTCGTGGCCGGCAGCTGCTGTGCGTCGGAGGAATTCCGCGATCAGTTCGAGTTCGGCATCGGTATAGCCGTCACAGATGGCGTCCATCCGGCCGTTCATTCCAGCGAATATGCGGTAGAGCTCGCGGTTTCGGTCGTGCAGCGCACGCACGGTGACCGCGCGTCGATCGGCGCCCTCGGGATCGCGCTCGCGCACGACCCATCCGCCCCGCTGTAGCCGGTCCAGAATGCCGGTCAACGTCGCCGGATGCAGACCGGCACGCGCCGCCAACGCCGTCGGTGTCAGCGGCCCGTGCCGGTTGATCAGATCCAGGCAGGTCCAGTCGACGTCCTTCAGTTCCACCTTGCTGCCGAAGCGCCGGTTCAGCAGCGACAGTTGAGTATTCAGGTCGCGGAGCGCCTCTTTGACCGACGTGACCAGCCGACGGTGTCGCCGGGCCGCGGCCGGATCGACTACGGAACTCATTCAAGTCACCTTCACGACTCTTCGTATGGATTCCGTATCATACGCAACCGTTGGGGGAAACGGCTTCCGCCATGTCTCAGTGTTTACCGAGCGCCTCGGTGCGGATCAGTCGCAGCAGACTGGGATTGTTCGACGTGGTGACGACGCTGACGATCTTGTGTACATATCGGACGTCGTCGACGAGCCGGAGCAGGCAGGCGGCCAAGTCCGCTCGGGAGGTGAACCGGCCCTCGGCATGGCCTTCCACCACTGTGTAGCCGGTGACGAGCGAGGAGGTGTACAGGCCGCTGGGGCGCACGACCGTCCAGTCGAGTTCGGTTGCGGTGAGCAGGGATTCCATCGCGCGCATATCGTCGTAGAGGGTTTTGCCCATGACCTGGGTGAGGTAAGGCTGCAGGACTCGATTGAACAGAAAGCCCGCGTCCGCGTATGGTTTCGGATCCACCGCACTGGATGAAACGACCACGATACGGCGCACCGCATGCCTGCGCATGGCGGCGACGATATTGGCGACCCCGGCCGAATACGTCGTGATCGGTTGCTTGCTGTAGGGCACACCGAGCGTCGACAACACCACGTCACCGCCCGCGATCGCGGTCTCGACCGACTCCGCCACATGGACGTCGCCCTCGAACGTCGTGAGCCGGTCGTGCTCGAGCGGGAAATTCCGAGGGTTGCGAGTGACGGCGACAACGTCATGGTCGGCCGCGAGGGCTTGGGCGGTCAGCAGGCGGCCGGTGGGACCGTTTGCTCCGAAGACGATGAGACGCATGGATATTCCTTCCGGGTTCGTGCGGGGCGCCGGTTGCGACGCTCGAAACGAGTGGAATTCGATGGATGGAAGACGGCCGTGTTCCGGCCACTGGGGTCAGGAGCCCGTTGCAGCCCCCGGCGGAGGGCCCAGGATTTCGACGCCATGGCGGGCGGCTGCGGCGGCGAGCTGGGCGATGTCGGGCTGGCCGGTACCGGAGGCAGAGACAGGGATTCGGCCGGCCGCCCGGTTTCGGTGAACCAGTGCTCGAATCCGCCCGGCGTGATCAGGGTCAGGAACCGGCACACTTCCGAATCGACGCGGTCGGCGTGCGGCAGTCCGCGTGGGGCGAAGACAGTGGAACCGGTCGAGACCTCGACCCGCTGGTCGGCGACGTGCACGGTGAGCTCACCGGCCAGGACGATGAATACCTCGTCCTCGCACTCGTGCCGGTGCAGGGCAGCCGCGGTACCACGTCGGCAGGTGTGCCTGGTAATGGCGAGCCGGCCGCCGGTCCGGCTTGCGGTGGCGTCGAATGGGACCAGCGCGCCGAGATGCCAGATCGCGTGGTCCGCGTCGTCCCCTGCTCGATCATCGCGCGCGCGGCTGCTTCAGCCGGAATCTGCTGGTAGCGAAGCGGTCTGCCGATCACCTGGCCGATGACGGCGACCATCCGCTCCAGGCTCACGGCCTCGGGACCGGTGATCGTTACGCGGCGGCCGAGCAGGCCGTCGTCCGACACCACTCACCTCATCGAAGGGCACGACTTCCACGCCCTCGGGAAAGCCGGCGAGGTGCCGTCGAGAGACAGCGCGGACTCTCGTTCCGGTGGACATCAAAGTACTGACGAGGGGGCCGCCGATAGTGCCGGCCGCGCCGGTGACAAGATACATGCCAACTCCTATCTAACTCAGACTATATGAGTCAGATATTACATCGGTTCGGCGCCCTGTCGATATGAGTTTCGTAGTGCGGCTCCCTACGCCGACATCGCGGTGGTCGTCACCATGCAGGAGAACCGGTTCTTCGATGTGGAGGTGTGCGAATTCGCGGCTGCTGGGCGGCGGGATCAGCGCAGGCGCGCATCCCGCCGCGCCGCTACGCGTACGGCTCGACACGCAGGACGTAGTCGAGGTCTCTGATTCGTTCGGCTACTTCCAGCGAAGCGGAGACGACCAGCCGATTGGCGCCGCCGTCCTGGTCGACCCGGGCATCGGTGGTTTCCAGCCACTCGAAGAAATTCCTCCGAATGGCCGTCGGGGTGGCGTCGCCGCCGGTGGACCCCGGCTCCAGAAGGATGAGATATCTGCGATGTTGCGCTGACATGGTGGCCCTCCTTCGGTCGTCCCGGATACCGCGGCGAAGGCGGAGTGTCCGCCATCAGGCTCACAGGGGCTCCCCGCTTTCCGCGGGGATCGCCGAGGTCGCAAGTCCTCGTGACGCCGGGGTACCCGCCGATACGGGCCGCATGCGCGGCCTCGCCGGTGGCTCACCATTCGAGGAGGTAGCAGGTCGGACTCCGGCGACCGGCGCGGCCGCTCGGTCGCTCCGGCGTGCCGCGGCGGCCGTCAGCGGTAGTCGTCCAGATGGTCGACGGCCCACTGTGCGAAGGAGCGGGCGGGGGTGCCGGTCACCGATTCGGAGGTGGGGCCGACCGGGCTCGGTTCGGTTCCGGCCGCGGCCCAGAGATCGAGCACCGGGCGGTAGTAGAAATCGGCCGCCTCCTCATGGGTCAGCTCGACCAGGTCGACGGGTTCCCCCAGGGCTGCGGCGATGGCGTCGACCTGCTGCCGGTGCGAGAGAGACTCGGGTCCGGTGAGCGGGTAGATCTTGCCCGCGTGGCCAGGGACGTCGAGTGCGGCGATCGCCGCGGCGGCCAAGTCGGCTTCGTGGATCGGAGTCAGCTGCAGGCCTGGGAAGGGCACACGGACAACGCGCTCGGATCTGATACTGGAAAACCAGGTGCGGGCATTGGCCGCGAAGGCGCCCGGCCGCAGGATGGTGAGCGGCAGACCCGACTCGCGCAGCGGGTTCTCCACCGCGAGATGCAGTGCGCCGATCGGGTTCTGGTCATTGACCGCCGCGAGAGAGGACAGCAGCACGATGTGCGCGACACCGGCCGACTTCGCGGCGTCGATGAAGGTGTCCAAGCCCTCTCGCGCGGCGTAGTAGAAGATCTTGTCCACCCCGTCGAGCGCGGCGGAGACCGAGCGTGGATCGGTCAGGTCGAGTCCGACCAGTTCGACCTCGTCGGGGGCGGCCGCGCGGTCAGGTCGAGAACTGGCCGCCCGTACCGGCTTTCCGGCCGCGAGCAGCTGATCGACGACGGTGCGACCGACGATGCCGCGGGCACCGGCGACCAGGTAAGTCATGACGTTTCTCCTTCGGAACGGGAATCGCTGAGGTGGGCGAGAATGCGGCGTAACTGTTCGCCGTAATGCCGCTCGAACTCCGCCGACCGCGCATCCATGCCGAACAACTCGCGAACCTGCGCAGACAGCAGCACCGGTACGGCGACCATCCCGAGCAATGCGAGGCGAAGGGCAGCCGGGTCGAGATCGGCGGCGATCTCGCCGCGCTCTTGGCGGCGCCTGGTGTCGGCGATGTCGTCCGCGGTCAGCGGCTGGTCGATGGATGGGTCGACATCGGATAGTGCCCGCCACATGAGCAATCGAACGCCGCGCGGGTCGTGCAGCGCTTCGCGCAGATAGTTGGTGACCACCTCGGCCAGCGGCAGCGCCGGGTCGCTGATCGCGGACTCCCGCTCCAGCCAGCGTTGCCGCATCGCCCGGTAAAGACCTTCTTTGCCACCGAAGTAGTAGGTGATCAGCTGCTTGTTGACGCCCGCGCGCTCGGCGATATCGCCGACCCGGGCGCCCGCGTAACCCCGTGCGGCGAACTCCTCCAAAGCGGCCTCGAGCAGGCAGCGTTTGGTTCGATCGGCATCGCGGACGCGATGGTCGGGATCGGGGGTCCGGTGAGCGGGCACAAGCACACACTAGGTCATAATTTTACAAACGGCTAATTATTTTAGGCGAATGGATGACTTGCTACAAATTCGCCATTCCTGCTTACTCTGTGGCTAATGTGTCCCTGCCAGCCATGGAGGACATCGCTGGAGAGTTGCGAAGGGGACGGTTCGCACCGCGAGGGCCTTGTTTACGCCACCGCATCGGCGGATGATCGGAGAAGAGTCACCACTGGCTCGGGTCGCACTAATCGCTCAGCCAAGGAACGCCATCATGTTTACCAAAGCCGCTCAGGCGATTGCCGCAACCGCCATCACACTGTTCGTCGGCGCCCTCGTCGCTCCGGCAGCATCGGCCGCTCCAGCAGCACCCGCACCGACCACCGACGCCTTGGGTTCGGTAGTGGTATGCCTCAACGTGCCGCTGGGGTCGGTGGGTGTCAGCTTCTGCGTCTGACGTTGCCGACCGAGCGGAAAATGGCGCACCGCCGGACATTCCGCTCATCGCGCGATAGGTGGCATATCGAGTCCGCTCAGCACCGTGCTGGGCGGCGTCAATGACGCGCGCGGGGCCTCCCCCACCACGACCCCGCGACGCCATCGTTTACTGCCGCGATGAAATCGCCTGACTTTCAGCCAGTTCGGCGAGCCGGACGACGGATGCCAGCAGTTTCTCGGAGGTGGTCGCGCGGGCGCGGACCTGACGCTTCTCGTCGGTCAGCAAAGTCCAGTCATAGGTGTGGGTGACCAGGGTGCGAGCGTCGTCCACCGGTTCCAGCTCCCAGCGCCACAGGTGACCGGGCGGCTCCTTCCCTGGTTCGGAGGGACGCCAAGCGATGCGGCGGCCCTCGGTGAACTCCACCACGTGGTTGTCGCGCACCGGCCCGGTGGTCAGGGTCGTGCTGAACACCTCCCCTGCCGCCCGTACCCGCTGCCCCGGCGCGGCCTCCGAGAGGTTGTCGTTGCCGTCCCAGCGTGGCTGCTGGGACGGATCGGCGATGAGCTCGAAGATTTCTGCCGCAGCCGCGGCGATTTCACGGCTGGCGCTGACAATGCGCGGAACGTCGGTCTGGTCGGTCATGTGCCGATCGAAACATCGAGCCGACCGCTGAGCAAGCTTTCCCGGAGAGCGGCCATCCCCGCTGATCACCGCCACAGCCTCGCTGGTGCGGTATGACTGAACCCGACATCAGATCGACGAAGGGATGCGCTCATGGGCGAGCGAGTTGCAGTCGTATCCGGCGCCGCACGCGGAATCGGTGCGGCGATCGCCACGCGATTGGCGGCGGACGGACTTCGAGTCGGCGTGCTGGATCTGGATGCGGCGGCTTGCGCCGACACCGTCCGAGCGATCACCGAGGCGGGCGGACAGGCAGTCGCGCTCGGCGCCGACGTATCGAACGAGGAGTCGGTCGCCGCTGCTGTGCAGCAGCTGGAGAACGAACTCGGCGCGCCGACCGTCGTGGTCAACAACGCCGGAATCCTGCGCGACAACTTGCTGTTCAAGATGAGCGTCGACGACTGGGACGCGGTGCTGAACGTGCACCTGCGCGGCGCCTTCCTGCTCACTCGCGCGGTCCAGAAATACATGGTCGAGCAGCAGTGGGGGCGCATCGTCAACATGTCGAGCACCTCGGCGCTCGGCAACCGCGGCCAGGTCAACTACTCGGCGGCCAAGGCGGGGCTACAGGGCTTCACCAAGACCTTGGCGTTCGAGCTGGGCAAGTTCGGCGTCACCGCCAATGCCATCGCCCCCGGATTCATCGTCACGGACATGACCGCGGCCACCGCCGCCCGCGTCGGCGTCTCCTTCGAGGACTTCCAGAAGGCCGCCGCCGCGCAGATCCCGGTGCAACGCGTCGGCCGTCCCGAGGACATCGCGCACACCGCGTCGTTTCTGGTGAGCGAAGGCGCGGGTTTCGTTTCCGGACAGGTGATCTACGTGGCGGGCGGCCCCACCAACTGACCGCGCGGTCCCCTCGACGCCCGTCCCCGTGTGGTAACGGAGGGGACGGTAGCGTCGCGGGACATGAGACGGCGTGAGGCTCGTCGTGCCGTGACGAGTTATGTACTGCTGCTGCCGAGCCTGGTCGGAGTCGGGGCGTTCCTGTTGTTGCCGATCCTGGTGGTGGCCTGGCTCAGTGTGCACAGCTGGAACCTGCTGGGACCCATGGAGTTCGTGGGACTGCGGAACTGGCGCTCGGTGCTGGGCGATCCCGCGTTCGGCCATGCCCTGCTGGTGACATCGGCGTTGACGGCGATCGTCGTGCCGATGCAGACCGTACTGGGATTCGCGGTCGCGGCGCTGCTGGCCCGGCGCGGTGCGCACGGTCTACGGGTGCTGTACGCGCTGCCGTGGATGTGCGCGCCGGTGGCGGTGGGTGTGGTGTGGCAGTGGATGTTCGCGCCGACCGGCGGCGCGTTGAACGCCGCGCTCGGCCGCCGCGTCGAATGGCTGTCCGATCCGGCGCTGGCGCTGCCGTCGGTGGCCGCCGTGAGCGTATGGGCGAACTTCGGGTACGTGGCGCTGTTCTTCGTGGCCGGGATCCGGGCGATTCCACGCGAGATCCTGGACGCGGGCGCGCTGGACGGAGCCACCGGCTGGCGCCGGATCCGCTGGCTGGTTCTGCCGCTGCTGCGACCGACCATGTTCTTCGTCCTCGTCACCGGCGTGCTGACCGCCTTCCAGACGTTCGACACCGTGTACGCGTTGACCAAGGGTGGACCCGGCGATCGCACGGATGTGGTTGCGATGCGGATGTTTTCCGAGGCATTCGACGCCGCGCGGCCGGGCCGGGCCGCGGTCATGGCGATCGTCGTGTTCGCGGTGATGGTCGCGATCACCATCGCGCAGCACCGCTACTTCCGGAATCGGACCACCTATGAGTTCTGATCACCTGCGGTCGGCCGCGGCGTATGCGGTACTGCTGGCCGGAGCGGTGCTGACCGTGGCGCCACTGATGCTCAGCGCGCTCACCGCGGTGACGACGCCCGGCCAATTCGCCACCGGATTGCCACTGGCCCTGCCGCATCCGGTGACCGCGGACAACTTCCGGATCGCGCTGGACCATGGGCTCGGGCGAGCGGTGCTGGTCACCGCGCTGATGACGGTGTTCGTCACCGGCGGCCAGCTGATCACCTCGGTGCCGGCGGCCTACGCGTTCGCGCGCACCGAGTTTCCCGGCCGGGAAGCGCTGTTCTGGGTCTATCTGGGCACGATGATGGTGCCGCCCATGGTGACGCTGATCCCGCTGTATCTGATGTTCGCGAAACTGGGCTGGCTCAACACCTTCTGGGCGCTGGTGCTGCCGTTCGTGTTCGGCTCGCCGTACGCGATCTTCCTGCTGCGCCAGTACTTCCGGGCGATTCCGGAGGAGCTGATCGGTGCGGCGCGCCTGGACGGCGCGAACACCCTGGATGTCATCGTGCACGTGATGGTGCCGATGAGCCGGCCGGTCCTGGCCACGCTGACGCTCATCACGATCGTCTCGCAGTGGAACAACTTCATGTGGCCGCTGGTCGCGAGCAGCGGCGAGCGGTGGCAGGTGCTGACCGTCGCGACCGCGAACCTGCAGACCCGGTACAACGCGCAGTGGACCCTGGTGATGGCGGCGACGACCCTGGCCATCGCCCCGCTGGTGCTGCTGTTCGTGATCTTCCAGAAGCAGGTGCTGCGCTCGATCGCATGGACGGGGATGAAATGAAGACCTCGACCCGTGCGGTGCTCGCGATCGGGATCGCGGCGGTTGTGCTCGTCGCGGCCGTGCTGTGGCTCGGTCGTGCCGGTGGGTCCGGCCGAACTGTGGTGAGTCTGCGGATCTGGGACGAGTCGTTCGTTCCCCGCTACCGTGCCTCGCTGGCGGAGTTCCAGCGCGGGAATCCGGACGTCGAGGTGCGGATCACCGTCGTGCCGTGGTCGTCGTATCAGCAGAAGCTGCGGCTGGACGTGGCCGGCGGCACCGCCGACGACCTGTTCTGGACCAATCTGTACGAGGACTACGCCGACGCCGGACGGTTGATCGACGTCGGTGCGGCACTCGGTCCCGAAGCCGCGAACTCCTGGGACCCGTCGTCGGTCGCACAGTACACACGTCACGCAACTCTTTGGGCCGTACCGCAATTCGTGGACGGAGGCACGGCGGTGTACTACAACCGCGACTTG
Source organism: Nocardia sp. NPDC051787 (assembly GCF_040681325.1). Classification (NCBI taxonomy): domain Bacteria; kingdom Bacillati; phylum Actinomycetota; class Actinomycetes; order Mycobacteriales; family Nocardiaceae; genus Nocardia; species Nocardia sp. NPDC051787. The sequence continues at coordinate 63,038 of NZ_JBFAYO010000014.1, read as the reverse complement.
CTCGCCGCGGCACACATCGATCCCGCCGAACTGAACGCGCTGCGGTGGAGCCCGGACGGCGACGACACGTTCCGTCCGCTGCTGCGCCGTCTGGCCGCGGTCGCACCTTGGGCCTACAACGCGGGCCATGACTTCCAGTCCATCGAGCTGCCGTATCTTGGCTCGGCCGGGGCGCGATTCCAGGACGACCGCGACGATTTCGTCTTCGACAGCCCGCAGGGTGTCGCGGCCTTCGACTATGTGCTGCGGTTGATCGCCGACCGGCTCGCGCCGGCGCCCGCCGACACCAACACCAACCCCGATTTCGCGAAGAACGCCTTCTTGCAGGGCAAACTGGCGCTGCTCCAGTCAGGGACGTTCAACCTCGCACAGATTGCCCAGCAGGCCCGCTTCGCGTGGGGCGTCGCGCCGCTGCCGGAAGGGCCGTCCGGGCGGGTCAGCACCAACAACGCGATCGGCGTCGCGGGAAACGCCGCGACCCGGCACCCGGACGCGGTACGGCGGGTGCTCGCCTGGCTGGGCAGCGGTGCGGGCAACCGGTCTCTGGCCCGCGACGGCGCCACCATTCCCGCTGTCGTCGCCGAGCAGCAGGCCTACCGCGAATACTGGGCCGGGAAGGGCGTCGACGTCGCGCCGTTCTTCGACGTGCTGCGCGGTCCGCGTATCTCCTCCGGCGGTGGCACTGGTTTTCCTGCCGCGCTGCGCGCCATCGAACCGATCTTCGCCGAGATGTATCTGGGCCGAATCCCGGTGCCCGAGGCGCTATCTCGCGCCAGCGCCGCGGCGGAAGGCGCGGTCGCGCAGAACTGATCGTGTTCGGGCATCGCGCCGAATACCGGGTTGCGGGTAGCCGGTCGGCTGTGGGGAATCACTCTGCGCCTCGGCCTCGTTCCGGGGTGCGCACAAGCCCTTTCCGGTCATAAAAGGCTGTTACCGCCGCGCCGAGAATCAGACCGATGACGAGGCCCAGCAACGTCATCCAGGTTCCGCGTTCCAGGCCGGCGGCACCACTGGCATCGAAGTACAGGATGGCGCGAACGGCGAGGAAGACCTGGTGCATCGGCTCGAATGTCGACAGCCAAGCGAAGTACGTGGGAGTTGCCTCGATCGGCACCGTGCCGCCGGCCGAGGGAAGGCCGAGAACGATGAACAGGATGAGGTTCACCAGCATTCCGGCCGCGCCGAAGGCGGCGAGTATCGACAACGCGGTCACACCGACCGCGAGGATTGCGAACGTGCTGTAGAGGAACAACAACAGGGCTTTGCCGATAGGCATGTCCAAAGCCGTTCCAACAGCGAGGAATACCGCGGAAACAATGGGTGCGGCGACTGCGAGAATGCCCCATTTCATCAGCAATGTGCGCACCCGCGAGATCGGGGTGGGCGGATAGTGCACATACCAGGGCCCGTATTCGGTCGGGGTGAATCCGAGGGACGCGTCCACCATGGTGTGGATGATCATGGCGCCGGTGAATCCGGCCAGCAGTATCAGCAGCGTGTAGAAGAAGGCCGACAGGCCGCCGCCGGTGCCTTCTGGCAGGGGCCGATACGGCGCTACGACCACATCGATCGGTTCGGCGAGCATCAATTGGCTGGCTCCCGCCAATTGCGGCGGGCTTTCCCCTGCGGACCTGAGTTTGGCGTCGACACTGTCGGTGAGCTGCTTGCCGACGGTTTCGTTGACTTTCTCCAGCGCCTGTTCGGCGATGCGGAGCGTGATCTGGGTGGCGTACGTGCCGGTACGAGGATTGGTTTGAATGGTGATGACCGGCTGGTCGACCTTGCCGGACACCACGCCTGCCGCGCCGAGGATGGCGAGCCGTTTGGTGAAATCGCTGGGAATGACGACAGCGCCGTAGATCTTGCCGTCGTGCAGCAGCCGTTGCATTTCGGTGATGCCGACGACGCGCAAATCGACCTTGTCGGCCGGAATGTTCGCTGTCATCGCTTCGGTGATCTGATTGCCGACGTTGGCCGGTTTTCCGTCGAGCGTGTCGCCTTCGTCCTGATTCACCAGAGCCAGCGGCAGGTCGTGCAGATTCTTCTCCGGGTTGACGACGTAGCCGAGGTACATCGTGGACAGCAACGCCATGAGCAGGGTCAGGACCACGACGGGTTGGATCCACGTGCGTGCACGCGTTGGTTTCGCTGCCATGGGACCGGTTCCTTTCACGGCGGTACTAGCGGTGGCGTGTTCTGTGGTCGAGATCGGCGTGCATGATCACGTGGGGCCGGTTCGGCGAACGCAGAGCTATCTTTACCCGGCGGTGCGGCCATGGCCGACAGGACGTGGGGTTCGGAGTTTCGTCGGCACGGCCGCTCCGACGCGCCGCCGTGGCCCCTCCGGCGGTCAGCGTGGAGCGGCGGCTCACGCGTTCACCGCTTCGGCCAGTCGGGGCAACTGCCGCAGCGGGTTGTGCCGTTCGACCTCCATGCGCTGGTCTGCGTCGAAGATGTCGCTGAGCTCAGGAGCCGGATCGTGCGTGCCGGTCTGCGAGAGGATGAGGGCGCTGAAGGGCCAGTCCGAACCGAAGACGATGTGGTCGCGGGTGCTGACCGCGAGCACGCTGGCCATCGCTGCGACCGATCCGCTCAGCGCGGTGTCGTAGTAGAAGTTCGCGATCTGGCGTCGCGTGTCCAGGACCGACGGCCTGGTCAGGTCCGCGGGCCACAGTTCGCCGACTACGGTTTGCGAGGCGACGCTGACGCGGTGAGACAGGAACGGAAGGGTGCCACCCGCGTGTGCCAGCTGGAACCGGATGTTCGGGTAGCGCTGGGTCATGCCGCTGATCATCATCAATGTCGCGGCGCGGGTGGTGTCGAAGGTGTACTCCTCCAAGAAGTCCGGCACCACGAGCTTCGGCTTCGCGTTGGCCGGGATCGAGGCCGGATGGACGAAGACATAGGCGTTGCGCTGGTTCAACGCGATCATCAACGGCTCGAAGCGCGGGTCGCCGAGATACACGCCGTCGTAGGCCGACAGCAGGACCACGCCGTCGAGGCGCAGCTCGTCCAGCGCGTAGATCGCTTCCGCGATAGCGGCGGGGATGTCGGGCATCGGCAGCACCGCGAAGGCGCCGAAACGCTTGGCGTGGGCCTTGAACAGGTTCGCGGCGTAGGTGTTGCAGTAGCGAGCCATGTCGTTGGCTTCCTTGCCGCGCAGGAAGGACACACCCGGGTCGGACACCGACAATGCCTGGGCCTGAATCCCGTAGTAGTCCATGAACGCCAGCGCTTGCTCCGGCGACCAGTCCGGTGTCGGGTATCCGCCGACCGTGACGTGACCATGGTCGAGCAGGGCCGCTCGGTAGTCCGGCGGCAGGAAATGCGCGTGCAGGTCGATGCGGTAGGTGCCCGACGGCGCGGGCTGCTGGGTGCGGGCCGGGGCCGACTGGGCGATCGGCATCGCCGCTGCCGTCGCGGCGACACCGAGCGTTCCGGCGACGGCGCCGCCCAGCATGCGGCGGCGGTTCAGCTGCACGCGAGAGTGCCAGCGGGATTTGGGCACGGAGGTCCTCACTTTCCGAATCGAGAAACAAAAAGGCAGAGCGGTGGAATCAGCCGATGGTGGGCGGCGGCGGGGCCCATCCAACCGTCGGGAATGCGGTGGGGTGTAGCGCACGACACACGGGCTTACGGAAGTCACGATCTGATCTGATGGTTTCCTCAGATACGATTGTCGTAACGTTATCGCAGGATCGGAGGACCGATGGCAGAACCCGCGGTGCGCAACCGCATCGACCGGCGCCGGGAACGTACCCGCAACGCGCTGCTCGGCGCGGCGCGGAAGTTCTTGTCGGAGGGTCGTTCCGCAGTGAGCATTCAGGAGATCACCGACGCCGCCGACGTCGGTTTCGGCACCTTCTACAACCACTTCCAGTCGAAGGAACAGTTGTTCGACGAAGCGGTGCGCTCGGTGCTCCAGGTCTACAGCGAGATGCGCGACGTAATCGTGGCGTTGTACGACGATCCGGCCGAGGTCTTCGCGGTGAGTTTCCGGATGACCGGCCGAATGCAGCGACAGATCCCGGAGATGATTCGGGTGATCCTGAATTCCGGCATGTCGGTGATGCTGCGCGACGAGGGCCTTGCGCCGCGCGCCCGTCGCGACATCATCGCCGCGCAGGAGGCGGGCCGATTCGAACCGATGGATCCGGACATGGCGGTCATGGCCGCGGGCGGGTCGCTGCTCGGTCTGCTGCAATTGCTCGACGCCCGGCCGGATGCCGACGCCGGGGCGCTGTCGGACGAGATGACGTTCCATGTCCTGCGCATGTTCGGTATGACGAAGCGGGCGGCGCAGAAGCTGACCTCCACGCCGCTTCCGCCGCAGCCCGAACTGTAGGTCCGCCGCCGATTTCGGTGGCAGGCCCGATGTCCCGCCGCGGTTCGCCGTCACCCGGCGTGGTCGCCGGTGAGGTCGAGGGCGATGTCGACGATCATGTCTTCCTGCCCGCCGACCAGGCCGCGGCGGCCCGCTTCGGTGAGCAGGGTGCGCACGTCGACTCCGTAGGCGGCGGAGGCTTTCTCGGCATGACGGAGGAAGCTCGAGTACACCCCGGCGTAGCCGAGAGCCAGCGTTTCGCGGTCGACTTGCACCGGGCGATCCATCAGCGGCCGGATCAGGTCGTCGGCGGCGTCGGTGAGGGCGTCGAGGTCGGCGCGGTGCTTCCAGCCGGTGAGGTCGGCGACGGCGACGAACGCTTCCAGCGGGGTGTTGCCCGCGCCCGCGCCGAGCCCCGCCAGCGACGCGTCGACCCGGGTGACGCCCTCTTCGACGGCGACGACACTGTTCGCGACCGACAGCGACAGGTTCTGGTGGGCGTGGATGCCGATTTCGGTGCCCGGATCCAGCACGTCCCGGTAAGCCCGGACGCGATCGCGCACCCCCGCCATGGTGAGCCGCCCGCCGGAGTCGGTGACGTAGACGCAGTGTGCGCCATAGGACTCCATCAGCCCGGCCTGAGCGGCGAGCCCGTCCGGGGTGTTCATGTGGCTCATCATCAGAAATCCGGAGACGTCCATGCCCAACTCGCGGGCGTAGCCGATGTGCTGTGCGGCGATGTCGGCCTCGGTGCAGTGGGTGGCCACCCGCACCGACCGCACGCCGAGATCGTGGGCACGCCGCAGGTCTTCGATGGTGCCGATGCCGGGCAGCAGCAGCGTGGTCAGGCGGGCGTGCTTCAGCGCACCCGCGGCGGCCTCCAGCCAGGCCCAGTCGGTGTGACTGCCCGGCCCGTAGGTGAGACTGCCGCCCGACAGCCCGTCGCCGTGCGCCACCTCGACGGCGTCGACTCCCGCCGCGTCGAGGGCGGCGGCGACCGCGGCGACAGTGGCGGGCGTGATGCGGTGCCGCAGCGCGTGCATGCCGTCGCGCAGCGTCACGTCTTGCAGAAAGACTTCATTCATCGCACACCCTCCAGGCTGGACGCGGCCATACGTTCGGCGACGCGCAACGCGGCCGAGGTCATGATGTCGAGGTTCCCGGCATAGGCGGGTAGGTAGTGGGCGGCGCCTTCGACTTCCAGGAACACTGAAACCTGGTGCGTGACAACGGCATCGCCGACAAGCGTGCGCAGCGCCGCGTCCGGGGCGAGCGGGGTGATCTGGACGGCTTGTTTGAGCCGGTAGCCGGGCACGTAGGCCGCGACGTCGGCGACCATCGTCTCGATCGATTCCCGTACCGCCGCATGGGTTTCCGGGTCGCCGTCAGTGATCAGGGCCAGCACCGTGTCGCGCATGATCAAGGGCGGTTCGGCCGGGTTGAGGATGATGATGGCCCGCCCGCGCCGGGCTCCGCCGACCGCGGCGATGGCCTCGGAGGTGGTCTCGGTGAATTCGTCGATGTTGGCGCGGGTGCCGGGACCGGCGGACTTGGACGCGATCGAGGCGACGATCTCGGCGTAGGGAACCTCGGTGACGCGGGAGATCGCCGCGACGATCGGGATCGTCGCCTGTCCCCCACAGGTCACCATGTTGACGTCGGGCGCGTCCAGGTGCTGGTGGAGATTGACCGCGGGCACGACGAACGGACCGATCGCGGCCGGTGTCAGGTCGATCAGCCGCTTCCCGTAGGGCTCGAGTGCCGCCGCATTCGCTTTGTGCGCACCAGCGGAGGTCGCGTCGAAGACGATATCGATCTCGTCGAAATGTTCCATCTCGATCAGGCCGGCCACACCGCCCGCGGTGGTCGGCACGTTGAGCCGAGCCGCGCGGGCCAGGCCGTCGGAGGCCGGATCGATCCCGACCATGGCGCCCATCTCCAGCGTGTCGGACAACCGCAGCACTTTGATCATCAGGTCGGTGCCGATGTTTCCCGAGCCGATGACGGCGACTTTGGTGCGGGTCATCTTTCCTCCAGCGTGAAGTCGACGGTACCGAGTGTCTTTGTGCTGCTGAATATTTCGGAATGCACCCGAGCCCACGGGCGCAGCGGCGCCATCGGTCCGAGTGCGCCGGACAGGACGATCTCGCCCGCGCGCAGCGGGTCGCCGAGGTCGCGGGCGGTGCCGGCCAGCCACGCCAGCGCGTTGAGCGGATCACCCAGGCAGGCGGAACCGGTTCCGGTGGAGACGACTTCGCCGTCGATCGCCATGGTCATCGCGACCTCGCGCGGCTCGAACTCGTCCAGCGAAAGCCGGTCGGCACCGAGGACGAACCATCCGCTGGAGGCGTTGTCGGCGACGGTATCGGCGAAGCTGATGTCCCAGTCGGCGATGCGGCTGTCGACGATCTCGAGCGCGGCGACGGCGTACCGCACCGCCCCGCGTACTCCGATCGCATCGAGCTGGTCATGGTCGAGATCGGCGCCGAGCACGAAGGCCAGCTCGGCCTCGACCTTCGGCTGCAACAGGGACGGCCGACGCGCCACCGGCGTTGCGGTGACGTCCATATCGTCGAACAGCACACCGAAATCAGGCTGGTTCACGCCGAGCTGCTGCTGAACCGCCGGTGAGGTGAGCCCGATCTTGCGTCCCACGACCCGCGCACCCGTGGCCAGGCGGCTCCGGGTGCCGATACTTTGTACCGCGTACGCACGCTCGACGTCGTCGGGACCGATCAAATCACGGACCGGAGCGATCGGCGCTCCGTTCGTGGCGGCGGCGGCCAGCCGCTCGGCGGCGGCCCGCACCGCGGGGGAATCGGTCACGGACCCACCCCAGCCACCACGCTGTACCGAATCGCTACGTGATGCTGCATTCATCGAGCCTCCTCGAAGGGGTAGTCCTGGCTCACCGAAGCCGCCGGTAGCGGATCCGGCAGCGCAGCCGGTCGTTCCGGCACCGTTGGGCGATCGGCGGACTCGGTCAGCTGCCGGAAGAGTTCGGCGATCAAGAGACCGCCCCCACCGGCCGCGGCGGTGCCGAAGACATATCTGTCCGGGCGAAGCAGGAGCAGGCCGCCGACACCGACTCCGGCCTTCGCGAACCACTTCGCCAAGGCTCCGGTGTGGTCCTCGATATCGGCGTAATCGTCGCAGGCGCCGGGCCGATCGACGGGTTCGCCCTGCGGTCGCCCGCCGAGTGGGTAGACGGTGACGAATCGGGCGCCCCACGCCCGCAGCGTCGCCAGATCGTCGGCGCCGAACGCGGCGCGCGGGTCGACACCGTAGCCGAGCACCGCGAATCCCAGCCCCAGCACATCGTCGAAGCGCTGGTGGCGGCCGTCGTAGCTACGCACGTCGGGCTGCGGGGCGAGCGCTCCCTCCACCCCGCTCAGCCGACGCCGGGGCAGGCCGAGGTATGCGCCGCGGCGGAAGCGTGGCGCGGGCTTCATCTTCGCGCCCCGTATCCAGCCACCGAGGCCTGGTACCCGCAAAGAGGTGGTGAGTGCGAGGTCGCGGACGGCGGCCACCAGTTTGTTGTCGATGGAGACGAGGCTCTTGTTGAATACCGACAGATCGATCATCGCCTTGGCGTGGGGACGGCGTTCGGACTCGTAACTGTCCAGAATCCGCAGGCTGGCACCGTGGTTGATGATCGCGGCCAGTTTCCAGGACAGGTTGTCCGCATCCCGCACCCCGGAGTTCATGCCCTGACCGATGAACTGCGGTGTCATGTGCGCGGCATCGCCTGCGATCAGGATCCGCCCGTCCCGCCAGCGGTCGGCGACGACGGCGTTGAACGTGTAGACCAGCTGGCGCAGCACCTCGACCTCGTCCGGATCGACGAAGCGGGCGATGTGGCGGCGGACGGTGTCCGGGTCCTCCATCTCCTCCTTCGTCTGCGATTCCTGGAGCATGAACTCGAAGCGGTGATGGCGATCCGGCTGCGGGCACGACACGATCGGCAGCCGCGGATCGCAGACGAAATCGAAATACGGCAGATGCCGGAACGCGTCCACGCCGTCGCGGGCCTTCAGATCCACCACCAGCCATCGTTCCGGGAAGCTGGTGCCGCTCATATCAATGCCGAGCTCGGTGCGCACCACGCTGCGGCCCCCGTCGCAGCCGACCAGGAACTTCGCCCGCACCCGCTCGGCGGTGCGCGGGTCCGTGTCCGGTTCCCGTTTGCCGTATCCGGTCCCGCGGCATTCGGCGTGTTCGACACTCACACCGTGCGCGTCCTGGTCGAAGTCGACGACCTCCCGGCCACGACGGACGGTGACGTGCGGATACCGTTCGAGCGATTGCTCGAGCGTGATCTCCAGATACGGCTGATACAGGAAATTGACCACCGGCCACCCCAGCGGCCGGTCGGTCTGATGGAACTGCACCAGCACCCGGCCGTCGCCCCGCACCCACTGCACGGTCGAGTCCACGTTCATATCCGCGGCCAGTTCGTCTGCCGCACCGGCGGTTTGGAAGACGCGCATGCCTTCGTCGTCGGTGTATACCGCCCGCGCCAGCCCGTAGTACTCCGGCTCGCGTTCCAGCACCAGCACGCGCACTCCGCGCCGGCCGAGCAGATTGGCCAGGGTCAGGCCGGTCGGGCCGAGGCCGACGACCACCACGTCGTAGTCGGTGGTTTTCATCGCGATAGTCCTCCCGCTAGTTCGGGAACGGTGGTCTCCGACGTCCGCACGGTCCGCAGCGCTTGGCGGAACTGCGCGAACTTGTCCAGCACCGTTTCCCCTACCGTGGTGTGCCCCCAGATGCTGATGCCCTGATATGTAGTTGGCTCCCAGGTGGATTCGAGCTCGGGACCGATCACCACCGGGTTCCAGCCCACCTCCAGTTCGAAACCGGACGGGGTCGCGCAGTAGAACGACAGCTCGCGATCATTGGTGTGCTGGCCGACCGACCACGCCATGCGGAAACCGAGATCGGTCACCCGGCCGTACGCGGCCAGCATGTCGTCCAGCGTCGCGGACTGAATGTTGATGTGCTGCACCCGAGTGCGAATCGGATCGATTTTGACGCCGCGGATATTGGCGATGGCGATCGAGTGATGGCGTTCGTTGACGCGCAGGAATCGGATCTTCATCTTCAGCCCGGAGACGTTCTCGTCGATATAGTCCGTCAGACGCGAGTCGAAAACCGTGTGGTAGTAGCCGCGCATCGCTTCCGGCTCCCGCGACACGATCGCCACATGCCCCATGCCCGCCTCGCCGGTGACCCACCCCGAGCTGAGCATCCGCAGCGGCTCCGGCGTTGTCACCGGCGCGGTGAAGATCTCCTGCCCAATGCCTTTCGGACCAGGAAACCACCACAATCGCTGCACGCCACGCAGCGCGGCGTCCTCCGGTTTGCCCTCGATGATCGGCACACCGCGGTCGGCCACGCGGGCGATGATGCGGTCGAAGGTCTCGTGATCGTCGACCTGCCAGCCCAGCGCGGTGACATCCTCGGCCGAGCCGCGGTGGACGAGGAACCGGCAGGCGCGGTCATCGAGACGGAAGCGCAGAGAGTCCGCACCGAGCTCGTCGACATGCAACCCGATCGCGTCGGCGCCGAAACGCCGCCAGTCGGTCAGTCGTTGCGACTGCACCACGATGTAACCGAGATGGACCGCGCCGAATACCGAATCGTCGATGTTGGGACGCAGGAAACTGTTCATGCGCCCGCCTGGAGGAACGCGGTGGCCAGCGTGTTGAACAGGTCCGCGCGTTCCCACTGCACCCAGTGGCCGGTGTTGGCCACCGAGTACAGATCGCAGTTGGGCATCGCGTCGGCGAGCATGCGACCGCCCTCGGGCCGGTTGACCTTGTCCGCGGCACCCCAGATCACCAGCGTGGGATGGGTGACCGCACGCAGGCGCGGATCGCGGGTGAAATCCATCCGCCAGAGCGTGCGCAGCGCCAGCGGGCCGGATGGGCGGCGCAGCGGCGGATTCGCGATCACCTCCGGATCGATACTGGCCCGGTAGCGTTCCTCGATCAGTTCGTCGGGCACCGCGGCGCCGTCGAACACCAGGTACTCGCGGATGAACCGGATGATCTTCTCCCGGCTCGGCCCGCTGCCGCCGTAGTAGGCCAGCAGTTCTTGCAGACCCTTCGTCGGCAATGCGCGAGTCGTGCCGATACCACCCGGACCCATCAGGACCAGCCGACCCACCTTCTCCGGCCGGTCCATCGCCAGCCGCAGCGCCGCGGCACCGCCGTAGGAGTTGCCGACCAAATGCGCCGAGGCGATGCCGAGTTCGTCCAGCAGGCCCCCGACCGCCCGCCCGAGATATCCGAACGGATCGGACTGATCGACCCACTTCGCCGAACGCCCGTAGCCGGGCATGTCCGGCACGATCACCCGGAAACGCCCGGCCAGCGCGGCGAGGTTGCGCGAATAGTTCGACAGCCCCGTCGCCCCCGGCCCGCCGCCGTGCAGCAACACCACCGCGGGGCCGGACCCGGCCTCGGTGAAGAAAATCTCGCGCCCGCCGACCCGGACCGTCCGCCCGGTGCCGACACCCTTGTCGATGCTCGTCACAGCTACCTCCACGTCCGTTACTGATGAAATCATCAGTCACGAGGAAACGATCTGTCAAGCGAAAATGATGAAATTGTCAGAATTGTGGTTCTTCATCACCTAGTGGCCGCCGACTGACCGTGAGCACCGAGGCCGAACGGCTGACTGCAGAACGGGCGCACCCCTGGCCCGCGACAGCGCGCGGCCTACTCCCAGAGTTGGGTCGGCCACGGGCGCGGTGCCCGGGTTGCCCTCGGGTCCGTTTCCCGTGGCCGCCCGCCGAACCCGTCGTGCGCCTCTCGACGCACCGGGCTCTCCATGGATGTCATGCCTGTGCGAGTGCTTCGAGTTGTTCTGCCCGAGCGCTCCATGGTGTCGGAATCGTGTAACCCCGCCATCGATATCTCTCGACGACAATTGTCGCGGGGTCATAGAGCACGGTCCCATTCTCGGCTGGCTGATAGAGCGGATGCCCAGGATCCGAATACCGGTGTCTGAGTTTCCGCCAGCTCACACGACGATGTTTCATCTTCATCCAGTGAGTCACCTCCCGCCACATGTAGTGGCGGAGGTAGCTGAACGTGTCGGAGGAAACACCGTGCTTGAAATACATACACCATCCCCGGACCACGGGGTTGAGGAGTTTGAGCATATCCTCCAGCGATTTGCTGGTTGTCGATCTGCGGGTGATGATCCTGATCTTCCTGACGATCGAGTGCAGCGATTTCTTCGACGGGTAGGTATAGATCACCATCTTTCTGTGGTCCGTGCCTCGCTTCGCCCGGCGCTGGATACGCCAGCCGAGGAAGTCGAACCCCGAATCCATGTGCACCACGCGAGTTTTCTCCGGTGACAGGGTCAGTCCCATCGGCCGGAGAACCTCGGCGACCTCAGTCCTGGCTTGTTCGGCATGATGCTGCCCGCCGTGGACCAGGACCACGAAATCGTCCGCGTAGCGGACGCACCGATAGGTCGCTCTTCCAGTTTGATGCAGGTACTTACGCCGACTTTTCGGGTCTTTTCGACCCTCACCGTGGGCGTCCCACTTATGTTGATAGTGGTCGTCCAGCACCGACAGGGCGATATTCGCCAAGAGCGGCGAGAGAATCCCACCCTGCGGAGTTCCCGTGTGAGTATCCCGATTCATGCTGTCCTCGCCGAGCACACCGGCTTTGAGGAAAGCTTTGATCAGAGCCAGAACGCGCTTGTCACCGACCCGGCCACGGACTCGCTCCATGAGGGCCGAATGGTCGATCCGGTCGAAACACGCCTCGATATCCGCCTCCAACACCCAGTGATAACCCAGGGAGCCGAATTGATGAATCTCGGCGATCGCGTCCTGAGCACGCCTTCGCGGCCGGAACCCGTAGGAGCTGGGCTGGAATCCGGCCTCGAAGATCGGCTCGAGCACCAACTTCAGCGCGGCCTGCACTACCCGGTCCGCTGTTCGTCGGTATACCCAACCGGCGTCTCTTCAACGGGCTTCCCGGCTTGGGGATCAGCTTCTCCCGGACACGGTCCGGTCGAAACACCCTGTCCCGCAGCTCGGTTCGCAGCCGTGACAACAATACGGTGGACGCTTTCGGGATCGACCGGGGAACGACACCGTCGACCCCGCCGGTCCGCCCGCCGGTGTTGTCGTGCACCCGTTCCCAGGCACACATCAGAAACGCCGGATCACACACCAGATTGTGCAGATCGTCGAACACTCGACCCGCATCGCGGGTCGCCCACAAGTACAGTTTGGCCTGCATCCGCCGTACCCGCAGCCAGGCTTCCTCGAAGTCGGGCCACGACTCATCCGAATTCACGAATGTCTCCGTCCATTACAGTTCCTCGCTGTCGACATCCACTGGGGTCCTTCCCCATGTGCCGGGCTTTCCCCGGCTCGGAGTACTACGACCCCTCCGCCCCATCCACGCCCCATCAGCCGACGACGAGCCTGCCCACCGAAACCCATTGGCTACGAATCACAGTGGGCGAAACGGGATGGTTCCCACGTTCACCGATATCCATTCGGGACAGGAGGTGGCCGGCTTTGCCCCAGCGGCCTCGTCACGGCTACGCCGCAGCCCTTCACCATGACCTCCCTGTCGGCCCCAACAGGCCTCGAGAGAGTTCTCCGACCCGTGATGAGGGGTCGGATACGCGCCGCAATCCAGCCCAGATCCGCCGAGTTCGAGCTGGCACCCACTGCTTGAGGAGCTTTATGACACCGGTTCCTCGCGTCCACCTCTGTCCCACGCTCACCGGACCCGCACCATTCGGCAGTACTGGCACGTCCCGGCTTTGTCGGGGCTGCTTCCCGCCTTCCCCGGCGTCTCCCGGATCAGGCTGCCCCAGCTACAGCAATCATGCTGCGACACAATCACTTCGGAGTCATTTCACCTCCAACATGGATATCGGCGCCTCGTGGCGCACACGTGGCGCACGGCAGCTGGGGCAGCCCCTCGGCCACCTCATCGTCGATGGTGACGACCAGGCCGAGGTGCGGATAGGTACGACCCAGCGCCTCCGAGACGCTCCTGGCATGGTCATCCGACGCGTGAAAGGCCAATTTGAGGGCGCCCGCGGTCATCCCGATGCCTCCTGACGTCGCGCTCTTCGCCTGTGGTGTCGACTACACCCACACTAGGGACGCAACGCGGCTGCGAAGTGTTCAGGAAATGGACAATCCGCCGTCGGTGATCCGCAATGCCTTGAGCCTGGCACACAAAGTGGTCCGGCTGATGCCGAGATCTCGCGCAGCCTCGAGTTTGTTCCCGTTGTGGCGACGCATGGCCTCGATGATGGCCTCGAGTTCGGCACGCTCCCGGCCGGACAGGCGCCGCACGCGTGAAGCCAGGCGATAGGGCTTCGGCAGATCACCGACGGTCACATCGCCTTCGCGCCGATGTCGCACCAGATGCGTCAGCACGGCCTCGAGTTCGATCGCACAGGGCCCGGATGCCGCCCGCAGGTCCCGTTCGATGACATCATATGGCCGACTGACCGGTACATGGTCCCGTCATAGGATATCTTGTGTCACTTGGTATTTGTGGCACGATTCTCGTCAATCGGGTGGTCCGGCGAGGGGGTCTGATGCGTTTCGCCGCAATAGTCGTAGCTATCGGCGCTATGGGTTCCGGTGTTCTTTGCGGTTGCAGTCCACAGCCTCCGGAGCGGCCGAATATTCCACCCGCCAACACCGTGCAGGCCAGCACGTCGAGCGAGCCTGCGACCTCAGGTAACGCGCCCGCCGAGCCACTCTCACCGTCTTCCGCTGGGCAGCGGGTGCTTCCTCCGACCGCAGCGCCGCCCCCAGCGCAGCAGAATGGGGAGGTGGGAGTGACCGCACCGACTGCGCCACCGGCGAACTCGCCGCCCACGCCGAGCGGTACGGTCTCGACTGTCATACCGACGACGTCGCGGGTGGCCCCTGGCCGTGCCGGATCAGGAGTGGGAGTCGAAACGGGTTCTGCGACACGGACACCGACCACGATCCCGCCCGCCACGACGTCCGCACCGAGGTCCAGCCGGTGATCACCACCGACTTCGTGCAACCCGACCAAACGAGCCCTGCCGCGGGGCAGCACTCGGATCTTCCGCGCGGGCTCCGTATCGTGTTGTCGACCGCGGGCGCGATCACTTCCCAGGCGCTGGTCGTGACCGCGATGCTCTACTACTTCGGGCAGGTGTACACGCGAACATGGTTCGCGCACTTCGGGATCGACGTCGGTATGCTCGGATATTCGATTCCCGAGTACGTCGTTCGCAGCATGAACGGCACCTTCTGGCCCGCGGTGCTGGCATTGCTCGCCACGGTGGCGCTCGCCGGGCTTCGTCCGATCCCCATCCTCGTTGCCGTGCGAAGTAGGCAGCCACGACGAACGTTGCGCCGCTGGTTCGTCTTCGTCGTCACACTCGGTGCGAGTTTGCTGGCGGCAGTTGCGGCCGGGATCCTGCTGCGTGCGCAGTTACCTGCGGTGATGAGTCGCTATCTGCCCCTCATGCTGATCACCGGCGCGGCGCTGCTCGGCTACGCCATAGCGCTGCGAATGTGGTTTCCCGTCCAACTCGGCCCGCGACGGCATCGGCGAAGCGGCCGCTCGACGGACTCACCCTGGCTGACCGTGCTGGCGCTGCTGACCCTCGGCTTCATCGGAACCCTGTGGGCGGTCGGTGGCTACGCCGCCGACCAGGCGAAAAAGGATGCTACGACCGCGGAGGCCACGCACTTCACCGACCGCCCTTTGGTGCTGTTGTTCAGCGTCGACCGGCTCGCTATCGAAGGTGGCGCCTCCCGCGTCGACCCGATCACCGTGCCGGACGAAAAGTTTCGCTACGTCTACAGCGGTCTGACCCTCCTTGCCCGGACCCCGGATCGCTATTTCTTGATCCCCTATGACTGGAAAGCGAAGCGCGACCGCGTCTTCATCATCGACATGAGCGACAACATCCGAATCGACATCGCACGTCACCCGTGATCAGTTGTCGTACGACGCGACGCCGACCGGCCCCACGCCGAGGCACAGATCGAGTCCTGTCGTGTGAGACGAAATCCTGAGCGAGGACCCACTTCCGACAATACGAACGAATACCGTATTCGGCCCCTTCCGCACCGGGGCCGCGACGGCTTTCCCGTGTTCGAAACCGACAGTTATCCGGCCGTCCTGGTTGGCGAAGTAGTTGAGTTGCGCGGTCCATTCATGCTCGAACATAGGCCCGTCGAGGAGCAGGGGAACCAGCGTGGCGCCGTTGATCCGGTACCCGCAATTCGGCTGGGGACCCGGCAGGATGATTCGATTCCACCAGACCTGCGCTTCGACGATCTCGCCGGTATCGGTGATCATCCGCAGATGCGGCGTCGAGTCGGCGAAGGTTCCGGGAGCGGCGATGGGCGAGAGCACCTGACTGGTCAGATTCTGGGGATACGCCAGCGGATTCAGCACATGCCACGGCACTTCCTGCTCGAGCAGCGGTACACCGTCCCACTCGTTCAACGCCGACTTCACGTTGGTCACATAGGTTCTGGTCGGGCCGGCACGCCACGATCGCACGAAGGTGTACGTGGACCAGAGACTGCTCACGAGGAACACCACCAGCGCGGCAACCGCCAGACGGCGGCCCGGGAACGAAGCGGCTGCACGTGGCGGTCTCGGTCGGGCACGCACCATCAGCGCACCCGCGGCAGCCAGCACCACCGCCAGGTCGGCGAAGTAGCGCAGGGACTGCATCAGTTCCGCGGCGGTATTCGGTCCGCCGCGGGCCAGCGCCACCGCTATCTGGACGACCAGAATGTACGCCGCGATCGCCAGCCAGACCGGCGCAACCCGTTGCCGGGCACGGACCGACAAAACCACCAGCGCGACCAGCGCGACCCAAGCCGACACCACTGCCCAGCCCGGCGGATCCGCCCACGGTGCGGACGGCAACCACCGTTCCCAGACCCAGGGGCCGCCGAACAATGCCGGAACGATGCCCAGTGATGCCGCGCCCGGCAGCAAGTCCCGCAATTCGCGCAGGTCGTCGGGCGCGGCGGGGCCGCCGACCACCGCGAAATAGCCGATCAGCCAGCAGGCCAGCACCGAACCGGAACCGGCCCACAGTGCCGCACCGCGTCGCGCGACCACGCGAACCGGGGATTCACCACCCTCGACATAGCGCACGAGAACGACGGCCGCGAACGCAACGAACGGCACGATCACCGACTTCTCGAAGAACAACAGCGCCACCGCGAACACCGCGACGCCCGAGAGGGCGTACCGGCGCCGACCACTCTGGACCAGCAATAGCGCATCGCCGATCACCCAGGCAACGGCGAATTGCAACGGCAGCGCGTTCAGGGCAGCCGCCCACCACGCGAACGCCGGCAGCGTCAGCGGGCAGAACAGATAAAAGACCAGCGGGGGCAGGATCATCCACCGCACACCCACCAACACCATCAGCATCCGCAATACGGCCACGGATGCCGCGAGCTGGAGTACCAGCAGCACGGCCACCGGCCCGGCCCAGGCCAGCGGCGCCACCGCGGTCACCGCCCACGCGGTGGCGAAGGCCAACGGCATGAAGTGCCCGTCATGGTTGTACAGCAGCAGATCCGCCGACCACAGCGGGAATCGGGCCGCCCGGCCGACCAGTATGAGATCGTCCCAATAGAAGAAGCCGCTGCCGGCTACCCACCAGCGGATCGCCAGCTGCACCACGATGAGACATCCGGCCGCGACGACCACCGGCCGCGCATTCCGAACCCTCCGAGGCAAGCGGAACTTCGCCGACGAGGGCGGCCGAGGGACGCGCACGGGCTCCGGCACGACGAGCGCGGCAGTGTCCATGTCATCCCACGGTAGCGCCGGCGGGCTCCGGAACCCATCCCTCGTTCGCAGCGGCGTTTCCCTGCGGTCCTACGTACCCGTCGGACCACGTGCCCTCAGTGGCCGATGACGCCACTCAGTTCATTCGGTGTGCCGGGCAACGTGACGGTCGCCGTTTTCGCTCCGGTCTCCAGATCGATCCGGTGCACCTGCTTGGTGGCGGGATCCGAGACGTACGCTGTGCCGCCGCGGACGAACAACGCCGGTCGCGGTTTCTGCCATTGCAGCGGTTCCTGCCAGGGTCCGGTGACCGGAATGGTGCGCACGACGGCGCCCGCGACCGGATCGATCACGTGGATACGGCCGTCCGTGCCGAGGACCAGGGCCTCGTCGTGCGGGCCGCGACCCAGCGAGCGGAAGGTGTAGCTGGTGCCGAGATCGACCAGGCGCAGCGTGCCCGTGACCGTGTCGATCAGCGAGATCTGCTGTGGCCGTTCGAGTTCGGCGTCTTTGTCGCGCTTGTAGTCGCCGAGCACGATGGGCGAGGTCTCGCTGCCAGCCTGGTTGCCGATCCGGCCGTATTCGGTGGGGCTGACCACTTTGCCGATCGTCCCGTTGCGGTAGACGAGCACGCCGTTCTGGCAGCCGATCACGACGGCCTCGCCCGCGGCGGTCGCCTCGCCGTGTACTCCGGGGCAGTCCTCGTTGCGCGCTTTCTCGGTGCGGTTCTTGTCGAGCACCGCGATCCCGGTCCGCTTTTCTTCGGTGCCGAGCGTGACGACGAGTTCGCCGTTGGCGAGTTCGATCGCGACGCCGTGGTGCGGGGCGGCGGCCCGGTAGGTCGAGGTCTTCGGTGTGCCCTCGGCGAGATCGGCGGGATCGAAGACGGTGACTTCACCGGTGCCGTCGCTGAAGAGCACGGTTCGCCCGGCGTGGCGCACCACGTGGCCCGGCTCGGGGCCGGAGAACTGCGCGCCAATGAATTCGGCGGCGGTCGCGTCGAAAACGCGGAATCCGTCTTTGGTCGAGACGATCAGGTGACGGTCGTCGCCTGCCGGGTTGAGCCGGTTGAAGCCGTCGAGGCCGACCGTGCCCGCGAGTTCCAGAGTGGTTCCGTCGAGCACGTAGATTCCACTGTCATGCGTGAGCGCGATGGGGTCGGCGATGTGCTTTCGCCGGGTGTCCTGGTCTGCCTCCGTATCGGCGCCGCAACCGGCGACGGTGAGCACGGCGGTCATCAGGCCGGCCAAGGCCGCCGATTTCGTGGTTCGCGATCGTAACTGCATGGGTTTCCTTCTGTTGGTCGGGCGCTAACCGGCGGTGAGACCGCGGACGATGGACTCGGTGTTGGCGCGCATCATGTCCAGGTAGGTGCCGGCGCCGCCGCCCGGTTCGGTGAGCGACTCCGAGTACAGCGGGATCACCTGCACGTGCAGCCCGGCCTGTTCGGCGAGCACCCTGGCCAAGCGATCAGGTTGGGAGGAATCGGCGAAGATCGCGCTGACCCCGGCGGCCCGGATCGTTCCGGCGAGCGCGGCCAGATCCGACGCGCTCGGCGAGGCGAGCGTGGTGCCGCCCGGGATCACGGCGCCGACCACGTCGAAGCCGAATCGCTCTGCGAGATAACCGAAGACGTGGTGATTGGTGACCAATTTGCGTCGCTCGGCGGGAATCGTGGCGAACCGATCGGTCATCCAGCGGTCGAGCTGGTCGAGTTCGGCGAGGTAGCGGTCTGCCCCGGCGCGGATCGCGGCGGCGTCGACGCCGTCGACTTCCTCGATGATCCGATCACGGACGACCTCCACGGCCCTGCGCACGCGTCGCGGGTCGGTCCAGAAGTGCGGATCCGGCCGGCCGTTCGCGTCGTCGGCGGAGTAGCGGATCGGATCGATCTCCGTGCCGATCGCGATGGTCGCGACCCCGGACTTCTCGGCTGCCTCGACGTTGCGCAGCACGTTCTCCTCGAGGCCGAGACCGTTGTAGACGATCAGGCTGGCGCGTTCGAGCTGGGCCGCCTGCTGGGCGGATATCGCGAAGAAGTGCGGGTCCGCGTTCGGCTGCATCAGGACGGTGACCTCGACCTCGTCGCCCGCGATGGTCCGGGTGAGGTCGCCGAGAATATTGGTGGTGACAATGATTCCGTCGCGGTCGGCGCCGGAATTCAGGCAAGCGGTCAGCGCGAGCAGTGCCGCGGCGACCAGGGCGCCCAGCCGGATCGCGGGCTTCATCGGCCGACCTCCACCATCACCGTCGGGCTGATGCCGAGGGGGAATGTTCGTGCGCCGCGGAGGTTGTCCGCGTAGTCGATCTCGTGGATCACCCGTGCCGCAGGATCGTTGACATAGGCGCGGTGGTCGTCGACGAGGATCACCGGCGCTTCCGCATCGGCGGCTACCGGCGCGATCAATGGTCGCGCCGCGGTGGACTCGCGCCCGGACGCCGGGTCGTAACCATGCAGCAGGCCGTCCTCGGTGAGGGTCAGCACCGCGGTGCCCTCCCCCGCCGTGTTCACCGCGACCACCGGACCCGTCTCCAGCAAGGTCCATGTCCCGCGCCTGATGTCGAGCAACCAGACTCCGCGCCGCCCTGCCCTGGCCACCAGCGTCGCGCTGCCGGGGCGATGGAAGAACTCGGCCGCACGGTCGCCGTCGGCGACAGCTTGCGGATACGGGATCTTCGCACCCGTGAAAACCGCGTCTCGCGCCGTCACCACCAATGCCCCATCGGCGCAACCGAAGACAACGCCACGCCGAGTCACCGCCGAGCCGCGCGGGTCCGGGCACCGCTCCGCGACGACGGCGGCCGGTACACCGTCCCGGGTACGGACCTCGACGGCTCCCCGCGAAGGTACAGACACGAGCAGGTGCTCGGCGTAGGGCACCGCCACCCCGTCCGCGATCACGCCGCGTTCGTGCAGCGAGCCGGCGCCGAGTGCGGACCGGTCCAGCAGGGTCGTGCCACCGGTTCCGAAAGCGACCGCCGTGACACTGCCGGCGCCGTGCGCGGCCGACACCACACCACCGGGGAATTCACCGAGATCCCGCGCGGGCGCCCGGTAGTAGTGCACATGGTCGCCGTGGTCGACCGTCCACGCGCCCGCGTCGACGGTACGCACCCGGCCACGGCCGGACAGGAACGCGAAACGGCCGTCGCCGCCGATACCCTCGACGCCTTCCGTCCTGCCGAGGTCGATGACGTCGCCGGTGATGAGATCGACAACCCGCACGGCGCCGGTCCCCTTGTCGGCCACGACAAGACGCGGCTGCGCTTCCGCGGTCTCCTCGGCACCCTCGACATAACCGTGCGGTGTCGCCTCCACCGGCTGGGACGGCCCGCGCTCCCCGCAGCCGAGCAGAGGCGCGATCGCAGCCAGGATCAGCCCCAGTACCAGCGGTTTCGACGTCGAACCTGCCGAGCGAACTCGATCACGCAGCCAGGCCGACAGCGCAGAGAGGAAGAACAGGGCGACGGCGGTCGCAGCGATCGTCGCGCCCGCCGCGGTGCCCGCGTGCCACGAAATCACCAGTCCGGCCACCGTGGCCACCGCACCGAGCACCGCGGCGGTGAGCATGATCGACGGGATGCGATGCACCCAGTAGACCGCGGCCGCGGGCGGCGCGATGAGCAGGCCGAAGACCAGCAGCGTGCCGACGATATGGAACGACGCGACGATCGCCAGGGTCACCAGACCGATCAGCGCCACATGTGCGGACCGGGGTCGCAGCCCGAGGGTGTGCGCTTTGCGCGGATCGAAGGTGAGCGCGACGAACGCTCGGTGGCCCAGCACCGAAACGACGGCCGCGAGAACCAATGCGGCCGCCAAATACCACAGATCACGTTCCCCGACAGCAAGCACGTCGCCGAAGAGGAATCCGGTCAGGTCGACCGCGAACGACGGCGAACGCGACACGACGATCACACCCACCGACAACATTCCGACGAACAACAGCCCGATGCCGGTGTCGGGCGCGAATCTGGTGCCGCGGCCGAGCACCGAGACCCCGACCGCCATAGCCGCCGCACTGAATGCCGCGCCCAGCAAAAGATTTCCGCCCAGCAGGGCGGCTATCGCGACACCCGGCAGCATTCCGTGCGCCATCGCGTCACTCAGAAAAGCCATGCCGCGCACGACAACCCAGGTTCCCGCGATGGCGCACAGACACGACACGAGCAGCCCGCCGCACAAGGCCCGCTGAACGAAGGAAACCTCGAACGGGGCGACCAACCACTCCATGGCGCAGCACTCTACAATGATAACGATTATCATTTCAACGAGTGAGGGGGTTTTCGATGCCGCCGCCTGATATCCGCATCGCCGAGCTGACGGCCGGATACCGGGGACGTCCGGTGCTGCACGAGCTCAGCGTCACGATTCCGGGCGGACAGGTGACCGCGCTCGTGGGACCGAACGGGTCCGGCAAATCCACCCTGCTCGGTGTCCTCGCCGGTGTCATCACGCCCACGGCGGGAACGATCAGCCCGGGACATGCCCGACCGGCATTCGTCGTGCAACAGAGCAGCGTCCCCACGACGCTGCCGATCACAGTCCGCGAAACCGTCGCCATGGGCCGCTGGGCGCACCGCGGCCCGTGGCGCCGCCTCACCCCGCGGGATCGGACGATCGTGCGCGAATACCTCGACCGCATGGACATCGCCGACCTCGCCGACCGCCGGCTCGACACCCTCTCCGGCGGCCAGCGCCAGCGCGCACTGCTCGCCCAGGCACTCGCCCAGGAATCCGGCCTACTTCTGCTCGACGAACCGACGACCGGTCTGGATTCGCTTGCACAGCAGGAGATTTCCGACGCGATCCGCCGCGTCGGCGATCAAGGCGTCACGGTCGTGCACGCCACACACAGCCGCGAGGACGCACTGCGCGCCGACCACTGTCTGCTCTTGCGCGACGGACGGATAACCGGTCAGGGAGACCCGCACACCGCCCTGCACGCGGAACGAACCACGGAACCGGCCTGAAGCGCCGCCGAGCAGGCCGGGTCTCGGCATTTCGCGGCGGCGCCCGACCGCTCGACGTGGAGGTGCCGCTGGCGAACCGGCCTAGCGTGGCACTCCTGGCATTCCAGCGAAGAGAATCCGAAAGACACTGGGAGCGTTGAACGTGACCGCCGCCGATGGGACATAGGGCGCGCCCTCGTTGGTGTCGGTGACGGCATAGTCGGCGTGGCTGCCGGGGAGGCGGTCGAGGATCCCGTCGCAGCGCGGGCCGCCGGTGGCGTTCACCTTCGGCAGGTCGTCAGGGTAGATATAGGGGCGAGCACCATACATGAAACTGGCGTTGAAGATGGCGCCCGGCACGGTTCCGCCGATGATGGCTTCGGCCGCGGGCATCGCCTTCGCGATGCCGACGACCACGCAGTACAGCACGGGTGAATACCTGCCGAGCAAGGAGCTGGTCGGGCGCAGGAGTTCCACCGCCGCGGCGACACCGCGCTCGTTCTCGGCGAGCACCGCCCGCGTGGTGCCGGCCAGCCCGATGAGGTTGAGCAGCACCGCATCCAAGTCTCGTGCGCTCGTGGTGATCGTCTCGCTTGTGACGGTCGCGTTGTCCACGGTGCGTAATAGATCGGGAGAAGTGTCCGCATACAGTTCGGCGACAGCTCCGGCAGCCGACAGGTCCCGTCGCAACGCGGGCAGGCTCGGATTGATCTGCCGCAGATAGTCGTCGGCGCGGGTGAGGAGATCGCCGAGTTGGTCGCCGCGACCGTGCAGTGC
Organism: Nocardia sp. NPDC051787; assembly: GCF_040681325.1. NCBI lineage: Bacteria > Bacillati > Actinomycetota > Actinomycetes > Mycobacteriales > Nocardiaceae > Nocardia > Nocardia sp. NPDC051787. Next base: position 40,172 of record NZ_JBFAYO010000014.1, on the reverse strand, counting down.
GGTGCCCAGCGCGGTCAGCGTGGCGTTGAGCTCGCCGGGTTCGACCTGAGCGAGGATATCGCTCAGCCGCTGGAACAGTGTGTTGTACTCGACGGTGACAGCGTCGGTGCGGATCGTCGCGCCCGGTCGCATGGGCGTCGGCGACGGCGTGCGCGGCACGACGAAGATGACGTACTTGGCGCCGAACAACGTGGTGGACCGGATGGTCACCGTCGCGTTCGCGGGCACCAGCCGCAGCAACTCGGGATCGAGCGCTAGCCGCAGGCGCACCCGGTCGTCGCGATATTCCACCGCGCTGACCCGTCCGAGTTCCACTCCCCGCATCCGGACCTTCGCATCGGGATCGAGAACCAACCCCGAGCGGGGCGCCTCGACGGTGATCGTCACGGGGGACCGGAACCGCCCCGCGTACATCGAGACGGCGAGCACGATGACCGCGGTGATCAGCAGAAGCATCGCCGCCCCCGCGACTTTCCATCGAAGCACCCGCCACACGACCAGGACCGACGGCCGGCTGGAATCTTGTTTCGGATGCACCGATCACCTCTTACTGCGGGGCTGTGTGGCGAGGCCCTGACCCGAGTGACGGCAGCGAGTCGGTCCTCTTGCCCGGCACTTCCTGGCCGTAGTACTGTCCAGACACGTGTCCATGATAGATCTCGGGCACCGATCCGGGGAAGGGATTTCCACATGACGCTGGTGACACCGCGGCGGGTATCCGGAGGCGACCACGAGCACGGTCATCTGGAGGAGTTCCGCGTCGATCCGATCGGGCTGATGCGCCGGGTCCGCGAAGAGTGCGGTGATGTCGGGGCATTCGATCTGGCGGGTCGACAGGTCATCCTGCTGTCCGGCGCAGAGGCCAACGAATTCTTCTTCCGTTCCGGTGACGAAGACCTCGACCAGGCTGCCGCCTATCCGTTCATGAAGCCCATCTTCGGCGACGGGGTCGTCTTCGACGCCAGCCCGGAACGCCGCAAAGAGATGTTGCACAACCAGGCATTGCGCGCCGAGCACATGCGCGGGCACGCGGCGACCATCGCCCGCGAGGTCGAGCGGATGCTGGCGCGCTGGGGCGACGAAGGGCAGATCGACCTGCTCGACTTCTTCGCCGAGCTGACCATCTACACCTCCTCGGCCTGCCTGATCGGCGTGAAGTTCCGTGACGAACTCGACGACCGCTTCGCCCGCCTCTACCACGATCTCGAACGCGGTACCGACGCACTGGCTTACGTCGATCCGTATGCCCCGATCGAGAGCTTCCGCCGCCGCGACCAGGCGCGCGCGGAGTTGGTCGACCTGGTCCAGGCGATCATGGACCGCAGGGCCACGAACCCGCCCACGGGCAAGGACGACCGGGACATGCTCGACGTGCTCATCTCGATCCCGGGCGACGACGGCCGGCCGCGGTTCAGCGCCAGCGAGATCACCGGCATCTTCATCTCAATGATGTTCGCCGGCCACCACACCACCTCCGGCACGGCGGCCTGGACGATCATCGAACTGCTGCGCCACCCCGAGGTTTTGCGTCAGGTCGTCGCCGAACTCGACGAGCTCTACGCCGACGGCTCCGACATCAGCTTCGGCGCGCTGCGCCGGATCCCCCGGCTCGAAGCGGTTCTCAAGGAAACGCTGCGCCTGCACCCGCCTTTGATCATCCTCATGCGCGTGGCTCGCGACGAGTTCGATGTTTGCGGTCATCGCATCTCCCCCGGTGACCACGTGGCCACCACCCCGGCCATTTCGAATCGGATTCCGGAGGACTTCCCCGATCCGGACGCCTTCGATCCCGGCCGCTACATCGACCCCAACCAGGCGGACATCGTCAACCGCTGGACCTGGATTCCGTTCGGCGCGGGCCGCCACCGCTGCGTCGGCGCCGCCTTCGCGCTCATGCAAGTGAAGGCGATCTTCTCACTCCTGTTGCGGGACTGGGAGTTCGAGATGACCCAGCCGCCGGACAGCTACCGCAACGACCACTCCAAGATGGTCGTGCAGCTCGCGCAGCCCTGCACCGTCCGCTACCGGCGGCGCAAACCCGGCGAAGCGTGAGGGCGGCCGCTCACGATGTCGTCCACCCGGCAGCCGCGGCGCCGCTCGGCCAGGTTCCAGGCGTACCCGAGCAGTTGCGCCGAGGCCGTGGCGGGATCCCACCTGTTGGACGAAGTCGCCGCCGCCCGCACGGTTGGCCTCGTGCACGATGCGGGCAGCGCGCTCGGTGAGCGCGGCACGCAGGCTCTCCACCGCGCGGGGTGTGAAGCCTTTGGAGATGATCCGGCGGATCTTGGCATGTTTGGGCGGATCCATGTTCACCAACAGCGCGCCGGTCAGCTCTATCTGCTCCTGGGTGATATCGCCCGGCAGGCGGATGATGGCACCCTTCCGCTGCGAGGAGAACAGCTCCGGATGCTTCGAGATCTCCTTGATGTCGGCGAGCCTGCTCACCACCCAGTAGCCGCCGTCGCGGAAGCCGCCGGAGGTCTCGTCGAATTGCTCGTTCCACCACACCGGGGCAGTCCGGCGTAGCTGCGCGAATTCCTCGACCGGACTTCGGTTTGCCCACAGCGCGGGATCGGTGAAGTCGAAGCCCGCGGGTAATGCCGGTGCTGCCATGGCTACCTCCTAGACGATCACGTCAGTCCACCTTGTGGTCGGGTCTCCGACCGGCGACGTACTGCTGGGCCCACCGGTAGTCGGGTTTGCCGCTCGGCGCGCGGACGACCACGTCGGCAATCCAGATCTGTTTGGGCACTTTGTATCCGGCCAGGAAGCGGCGCACGTGCGCGCTCAGGCCGGCGAACTCGATCGGCCCCGGTGCGGACAGCGACACGACCGCGGCGACCTGATGCCCCCAGCGTTCGTGTGGCACGCCGAGCACCATCGCGTCGTCGATCGCGGCGTACGCCTTCACCACGCTTTCGACCTCTTCGACGAACACTTTCTCGCCGCCGGTGTTGATCACCATGTTGCCGCGGCCGAGCAGGGTGATGGATCCGTCGGTCTCAGCGCGGGCTCGGTCGTCGGTGACGACCATGCGCACGCCGTCGACGGTCTGGAACAGCTTCTCGGTCTTGCCGGGATCGTTGTAGTAGCCCAGCGGTACGTTGCCGATCTTGGCCAGCCGACCTTCCATACCGGGCGGTACGGGGCGGCCATCGTCGTCCACGACGATCGAGCCGCGGCCGGTCTGCACGCGGGGACCGCGCACGGGATCGTCGTGCTTCTGCGCGAAACCGATACCCCCGAAGCCTGTTTCCGAGGATCCGATGGAGTCCGAGACCACCGCCCGGGGAAACAGCTCCAGCAGGGTGTTCTTCACCGATTGCGACAGCAGCGCGGCGCCGGAGGCGATCGCCAGCAGCGAGGACGCATCCACCGGCTCGCGACCGAACGCCTCGATGAGCGGCCTGGCCATGGCGTCTCCGGTGATCACCATGACCTGCGGCCGTCGCCTGGCGACGGTCCGCCACACCCGGTCCGCGTCGAAGCGCGGCTCGAACACGACGGTGTTGCCCGACCACAGCGCGGTGAAGGTCGGCATCATGGCGGCGGCGTGGATCAGCGGCGGTAGCACCAGCCAGGTGCTCGGATCGCGCTCGGCGCCGGTGCGCGACTGCTGGTACTCGTCGGCGACCGGTTCGCCGGTGTAGAAGTCGATGCCGCCGCCGAGGACCCGCCACATGTCCTCTTGGCGCCACATGACGCCCTTCGGCATGCCGGTGGTCCCGCCGGTGTACATCATGAACAGGTCGTCGGCGCTGCGCCGGACCACCGGACGTTCGCTGCTCCCGGTGGCGAGGGCGGCTTCGTAGGGCGTCGACGCGGAATCGTCTGCGGGGCGCGCTGAATCGTCGTCGACGCAGATCGTGTGCCGTACACCGGGCGTGCGCAGCTGCGCTTCGCGAACGGCCTCGGCGTAGCAGGCGTGGTGCACCAGTACCTCGAGATCCGCGTTGGCGTAGACGTAGGCCAGTTCGGCGGCGCGGTACCGGTAGTTGACGTTGATCGGGACGGCCGCGAGCTTGAAGCAGGCGATCAGCGTCTCCATCGTCTCGATGCTGTTGTGCATCTGGAAACCGACGTGGGTCCCTGCGCCGACGCCGACCGTCACCAGATGGTGTGCGAGCCGGTTGGCGCGGACGTCGAGTTCGCGGAAAGTCACCCGGCGGTCGTGCTGGATCAGGGCCACCCGCTCGGGCATGGCGTCCACGGAATGCTCGAAGAGGTCGGCGAAATTGTTGGCCATGTCATTCCATCTCTGGGCGGAGCTGTCACACGACGGTGAGCGGAAGAGGTATCCCGCGGTCGGTGAAGGTGAACGCGGCGCCGGTGCTGAACCGGGTCAGCGCGACCTCCGTCGCCTCCCGGAACGGTTGGTCGCCCAGCGCGATCTCGGCGCTCCAGCCCTGCTCGGTGACGGCGACGACCTCGGCGCGGAAGCGCGGATTCACGCCACGCACCAGTGCGTTCAGTGGGCCGAGGTGGTGGGGGTCGAGCATCGACGGCCAGGTGCCGTCGGTGTGGGCGCCGCTGACCGCAGGAAACGTGATCCCGACGCGACCCCCGGCTTCGTCGACCTCGATCCCCGTGTAGCACAGCGGGTTCAGAGCGGGATGCAGGCGCAGGACCGTCGCCAGCGCCCCGGCGTCATCGGCGCGGCCGAGGCAGTCGCGCAGGCGCTCACTGGTGAGCCCGGCGATCCCGGCGAACTGTTTGCGCCCGATCTCCAGTGCCGCCGGCACGTCCAGCCGTGCGCGCACCGCGATCATGAACCCGAGGGTGAGCAGGTGATGTTGCAGGCAGACCTCCTCGGCGATGCGCACCAGCGCCGAACGGGAGAAGTCGGCGAAGCGCACATCGCTGAGCAACGGCCCCGAATAGTCCGGCCGCCCTTCGTCATCGCGGTCGATCGGGGGCAGTTCGAGCCCCGCCGCCACCGACCCGGCGACGAGTTCGGCGTTGGGCGGCACCGGCGGTGGCACGTGCGCGGGATCGATGCGCACGGTCCAGGCGCACACCGGTTTCCGGTCGGCCGGCCGCCGCGGCGGCCGGTGTATCGGCCGGACCTGGGCGTGCGGATTCGTGGCCAAGGCGGTCGCGTCGAACGTCGGGTCTTCGATGTCATGGCACATCGACACGACGAAGTCCTCGCCCATCGGCTCCACGTCGGCGAGCGCGCCGCAGTGGTCGAGCCAGAACTCGCCATGACGGTGATCGTCGACCCGGAAACGGAAATCCATGAACTGCGGTGGCGCGCCGATATCCAGTTGCAGCCCTTTGAAAATGGTCTCCACGCCGTCGCCTGCGAAGCCGAGTGCGCGCTGCATGCGGCGGGTGTAGACCGGGCTGGCCACCTGCCACTCCTCGATCGCGACCGCGGTCATGCCCTCCCGGCCGAACGCGGCGATGGAGTGCGCCATCCCGGAGCGGTCGATGAGGTGGCCGCACAGGAGCAGTTCGGGAACGAGTGCGGCCAGGGTCGTCCGATCCAGGTCGGCGAATCGGCTGTGTGGTGCAGTCATAGCGGTCACCACAGCGAGACGGGCGCTTCGCCGACCCGATACCACCCGGGCAGCGGCCCGCCCGAGACCGAGCGCTCGATGCGCCGCTGCATGCCCGGCGTGAGCGCCTTGTTCGTGATCATCTCCAGGAACAGCGCGGAGACATTGCCGAAGTCGAAGAAGTCCCGCTGCCAGGACCATTGGAAGTCGCCACCGTAGCGGAACCAGCTGCCACCGATGCCCTCGGGTGAATAGTTGCGCCCGTCCGGGCGTTCGGCCGCGCTGATCTGTTTCCAGAAACCGATGACGCTGCCGGTGCGCTCGTCGACGACGAACTCCTGGTACGGATAGGTCCAGCCGTCCAGCCCGGCCATCTCCTGGCCGAGGGCGAGATCGCGGATCTCGTCGCGGCCGACGGCCATGAACTCCTGGGTGGGACCGTAGTTCCACCCGTAGGTGGCGTCCTCGGTGTACATCTGCGCCAGCGGCTTCCAGTCACCGTTCTCCTCGCAGCGCTGATTTTCCACGATCCAACGCTGGATCATTTCGTCGAGTTCGGCGCGGTCGAAACCTGGCATCAGTCGAACCTTTCGGGCCGGGGCGGTCTCGCCGTCGCCGGCGATCGACGAGCCTTGGTGAGGGCCGTGATCACCCGGCGACGCTCCCGAGAGACACTTAGCTGGACAGTTGTCTGGACAGTACCACTGAGGTTTTGGCCGGACAATCCCCGAACGGCCGATCCCTCGCCACATCGGGGTGTCCGCGCATTCGTCGCGGCCGGGCCGGTGCCCGGCGCGTCGCATCGAGTCGGCAACCGCGCTCCCCCATGATGTTCAGCGTTCATCGGCGCGGTGGGCGCCGCCCGGCGCCGACGCCGTGCGCCGCAATAGATCGACTCGACCGAGGATGGGAGAGCGTGTGGCGAAAATGGGTAGGCGGAAGCGGTCCAGGCTGATCACCAGCGGGATCCTGCGCGAAAAACAGCAAACGAGAGAGCCTGGCGATTCGGCGGACCCGGCGCCGGAACTCGCGGCGACCGTCGAGGTCGACGCCGCGCTGGACCTAGACGCGCTGGCCGCACGAGTGCGTGCGCGGCGCCGCGAGATGAAGTGGACGCAGGCGGACGTGGCGGGCAACGGCGGCCCGCCGGCCAAAGCGCTGAGCGAGATCGAGCGGTCCCGCAATCCGCACCCCAGCGCCGAGGTGCTGGACAAGCTGGACGCGGGGCTCGGCTGGACGCCGGGCACCAGCGCGACGATCCTGCGCGACGGCGTGGCGGGCGAGCTGGCCGCGGCACATTGATTCAACGGTTCGAAAACCGGCCGGTCGGAGAGTCTTTCGAACTCCGGCCGGCCGGGCCCGTTATGCTGCTCTGCGACCCCTCAGCGACTGCTCTTGCGCCGCCGGAGGCGCGGGTCCGGCCATGCGGGACGCAGGTGGATCCTGGTGAAGGAATGGACAGACATGCAACTCCGCGGCATCACTGCGGCAGCAATACCGGTCATCGGCTCGCTGATCATCGGCGCCGGCCTGGCACACGCCGAACCGGCCGCCGACATCACCTACTCGGCCAAGCTGGTCGACCGGACGGTGGTCGCCGCCCTTCGAGGCGGAACGTTCGAGTTGTCCAGGGCGCTACGCGACCAGGCGACCGACGCGAACGCCCGACTGACCGAGCGTGACGGTGCGCTCGTCGACCGGAACGGCGACCGCGCCGACGTCGCGCAGGTGATCGACGTGGTCGATATCCGCGACCGCGACGGCCGGGTCGCCATGACCTTGCCGCTGGACTTCCGGCTGGCGGGCACCGCGATCCCGGTGCGGCCGGAGCTGAAGAAGGACAGCATGGTGCTGGAGCTGACGCCGACCCGTCCCGAGGGCGTCGCGATCACCGAAACGCTTGTCGCCACGCCGATCGCGTCGATGACCGAGAACCGGCGCGCCCGTGACGAATTCGCCAGCCAATTCGGGCTCGCCACCGCCGTGGGCGGTTTCATCGGCACGGCCATCGGCGCCACGATCGGCTGTCTGGTCACCATCGCCCTCGGCTGTGTGGCCGGTCTGATGACCGGCGCGAGCCTCGGCGGGATCCTCGGAACCATCGCGGTCGGTGGCCCTACCCTCGTCGTCGCGGGCGTCGACCTGCTCACCACATTGCAGGCGGCCGACGGCACCACACGTTTCGCCGACAAGCCCGCGCAAGCCGCCCCGGCACAACCCAAGTGAGTTTCGTCCCGGCAGCGCACACGGCGCAGCCGGGACGAACGCCTCGTCCTCGAACCGTCGCTACAGCGGCGCGGTCGTCGTGTTCGAGCGTCCCACCCGTTCGTCATTGATCAAGTGGTAGGCGCGACCCAAGTCGTCCAGCGCCCGCTCCCATCGAATCTCCGCCTCGTAGCCGCGCGGGTTGTGGCTGAGCAGAAGCAGGGACTCGGCCGCATCCGTCGAACGCGCGGCGGCGTCCAGCAGGACCGGAACCGGCTCCACGGTGGTGCCCGCCGCCAGTGCGCCGATGCGGTCGTGCAACCAGTGCGCGTCGAAACGTGCCTGTTCCGTGGGATTCTCGCCATCCACCGGACGGGTGCTCACCGCGGCGGCGCGGGCGGCACCCGCGTCGTCCATGGTCGTGGTGATGACCTGCCGCAGTTCGCTGCTCGCGACGCGGTGTAGCAAACCGACCAAAAGGACACGCTCCGCGTTCGGACCGCGCAGACCGGTGTCTCCCAGCTGCGCACCGACCTCGTCCGGGTCGACCCGGAGAATCGACAGAACCGCTCGTAACTGCGCAATCGTTACCACTTCGTCCGCCCCTCCTCGTCGTTGCGGGCCCCACCATCACATCTGGACGACAGCCTGCCAAACCCGCAGCAAGTTAACTACCCGGTAGCCCTCTTTCGATTCCGGCGTGTCTGGAGATCACAATTCCCATTGCGGCCAGGTCCGGTTCCGCCGACACCGGACCATCCGGCGATTATGGTCCCGAACCGGCTCTGCGGTCCAGGTCACCTCGATCCGCAGGATAACCGGCGAGGGAGTTGGGTACTCCCTTTCCTATGAGAGCGATACCGGCGCGGGTCACTGGGGACACGACCACGCCCGCAGTGCGCGAGTCCGAACACGGCGGTGCGATCGCGAACATGAAATGGCGTCGCATCAGGGAGGTGATCGCGACCCGTACCGTCGCCGACGCGGCGCGGGAAGTGTCGATCGAGGTCGGCAAACCACAGATGGCGCCGGGTGACACCGGCGTGGTGTGCGGATTCCGCATCCAGGGCATCGGCGAGCGATGGGCGCACGGCGCCGATTCCATCGCGGCGCTGTACCGCGCGTTTCAGGAGATCGCCGACGAGCTGCGCCAGGCCAACAGCCGGGGCGCGCACTTCGAAGTGGCCGAGCCGTCCGATCCGCGGTTCCCCGCCACTCCCACCCGCCCGTCGCGTGCCGCCACGACCGCCGTGCACGAGCGGCAGGCCCTCATCGCGGCGCGCTCGCTGCGCGATGCCGACAGCTCGCTGTCGATCATCATCGGCAGGCCCTATCTAGCCGCCGACCGGCGTAACCATCTGTGCCGGTTCCACATCAGCGAGCAGGGCGCCTCGGTGGCCAGCGGCGTCGACGAGATCCAGGCCCTGCACAGCGCGATCCACTTGATCAGCCAGCGATTGGAGCTGCCGGCCGATTGGCCGGTGAGCCGCCTGTCCTGAGGCTTCCGCGGAACAATCCACGGCGAACCGCCCAGCCGGTCCGGATTCGGCATCGAATCATCGGTTGGTGGATTGTCGTTCGACCGGCGCAGTTCCCCTCCGGCGCCATGTGCTCCCGCGGCATGCCCGTCGCCGACACTCCCCGTGCCGAACCGGACCGTGGCGCCGCCGCGGCGTCGCCAGGAGGGAACCGCCCATGGAATTCATCTCGCCGCTGGACGCCTTGTTCCTCATCGCGGAATCACGCGAGCACCCGATGCACGTCGGAGCACTCCAGATCTTCGACCCGATGGACAGCACTGGACCGGAGTTCGCCCGGCGCGCGTACGCGACGCTGGCGGCCGAGGAGAACTTCCACCCCACCTTCCGCAAGCGCCCGGCGCGGTTGTTCGGCACACCGCAGCTGGCGTGGGCGGTGGAGCGCACCATCGAACTCGACTACCACCTACAGCGGTGGGCGCTACCGGAAACCGGGGCCCCGGACCCGCTGGTGGAGATGGTCGCCGGACTGCACAGCACCCTGCTCGACCGCCATCGGCCGCTGTGGGAGATACACCTGATCGAAGGGCTCGCCGGCGACCGCGTCGCCCTGTACGCGAAGATGCACCACGCCCTCATGGACGGTGTCGCCGCCCAGCGCGTGCTGCAGCGCGCGCTGACCAGCGACCCGGACTCCCGCGATGCGCTGGTGCCATGGCATCTGCCGCCATCGGACCGACGCGGCGAGAATCCGCCGCGGCCGCGCACGCTCGGCGGGGCGGCGCGGGCGATGTTCGCCGCGGCGGGCTCGGCACCCGCGATCTTGCGCCTTGCCCGCACCGCGCTCGTGGAGCAGCAGTTGACGCTGCCCTTCGCCGCGCCGCGCACGCTGTTCAACGTCCCGATCGGCGGGGCACGCCGCTGCGCCGTGCGCTCCTGGCCGCTGGATCGCCTCCGCCAGGTCAAGAAGATGACCGGCACGACCCTCAACGACGTGGTGCTGGCCATGGCGGCGGGCGCGCTGCGCTCCTACCTGATCGCCCATCACGCCCTGCCGGACAAACCGCTGGTCGCGATGGTGCCGGTCTCGCTGCGCCCGGAGTCCGACGACGGCCACACCGGCGGTAACGCGGTGGCGGCGCTGCTGTGCGGTCTCGCCACCGATCTGGCCGATCCAGCGCAGCGGCTCGCGGCGATCAGCACTTCGATGCGCCGCAGCAAGGAGATCTATCGCGAACTCTCCCCGGTGCAGGCGGTCTCGCTGTCCGCGCTGACGCTGAGCCCGCTGGCGCTGGCCCTGCTCGTTCCCGCCACGACCGCCCTGACCAACCCGCCGTTCAACATCGTCATCTCCAACGTTCCCGGCTCGCACGAAGCTCGGTACTGGAACGGTGCCCGCCTGGATGCCGGTTACCCGCTGTCCATCCCGCTCGACGGCCAGGCGGTGAACATCACGCTCACCAGTAATGCCGACAGCCTCGACATCGGCATCGTCGCCTGCCGCCGCAGCGTGCCGGACGTGGCCACGCTGCTCGACCACCTCGAGACGGCGCTGTCCGATCTGGAAGACACCGCTTGCTGAGGGCCCACCGCGGTCGGTCGATGAAGCGGACGGGCCGCTCGGCGCTCGACTCGCCGGCTGGCAGGACCCTGTTCGGCTACCACGTCGAGCCTGCCGTGCCGAGTCCGTTGATCGAGGGCGGCAGCTGCTGTGGCGCCGCGCCGGGACCAGCCAGCAGGCGTTTGAGGATCTTGCCGGTGTCACCGCGCGGAAGTGCCGCGAGGAACGTGACCTCACGTGGCACGGAGAAGCGGCTCAGGCGGTTTCGGATATAGGTACGGACCATGTCCGAATCGAGCCCGGCCCCCTCGCGTTTGACCACGAAGGCCACCAGGCGCTGGCCGAATTCGTGGTCCGGCACCCCCACCACAGCGACGTCGCTGACCTGCGGCAGGTGGGCGAGCGCCTCCTCGACCGGGCGCGGGAAGACGTTCTCGCCACCAGAGATGATCATCTCGTCGTCGCGGCCCGCGATGAACAACCGCCCCGCGGCGTCGAGGTAGCCGAGGTCGCCGGTGTCGAGCATGCCGTGCGCCTCGTCCGGCGGCGCCGCGTTGACGTAGCCGTCGAACAGCATGTGGTTACCGACGAAGATGTGCCCGGTGGCGCCGATCGGCAGCCTGCGGTGATCCGGCCCGAGAACGGCGATCTTGGTGCCCAATGGCGGGCGGCCCGCCGTGGTCGGCGAGGTGTGCAGATCCTCCGGGGTGGCGACGGTGGCCCAGGAGACCTCCGTGGAGCCGTAGACGTTGTACAGAACGTCGCCGTAGGCGTCCATGAATCGCTCGACGGTGGCACCCGCGAGCGGTGCGCCGCAGCTGATCACGTGACGCAGGCTGGAGGTGTCGTACCGTGCGCGCACGTGCGCGGGCAGATCGAGGATGCGCTGCACCATGGTCGGCACCACGATCACCGTGTTGACCTGGTGTTCGGCGATGCCGCGCAAGCAGTCCTCCGCGTCGAACCGTTCCGCGAGCACCACCGTCGCGCGCAACGCGGTGCTCAGCTGCAGCCCGGCCAGCCCCCAGGTGTGAAACAGCGGAGCCGGAATCAGCATGGTCGCGTTCATCTGCATCGGGATGCGCGACAGCAGCGCCGCGATGGACCCGAAGCCCTTCGGATGCGGCCTGCGCGCACCCTTCGGCGTCCCGCTGGTCCCTGAGGTGAGCACGATCAGCCGTCCCGGCTGCGCTGGTGTGCGAAACGTGCTGTGCCCCTGCGCGACGAGATCGTTCACGGTCATCCGGCCGGGTACCGGCGGTCGCTCGTCGGTGTAGTAGCGCGGGATGTCGGCGTGCAGGTACTGCACCAACTGCTCGAGATCACCGTCGACGAACAGCGCCGAGAGCCTGTCGCGCTGCACGATCTCCTCGATCGTGCGACCGGCCAAGCCCGAGTTGAGCAGGGCCACGTCCACGCCGAGTTTTCCTGCGGCGACCATGCATTCGACCATGCCCGCGTGGTTGCGCGAGAGCAGTCCGATGGCGTCGCCGGGGCCGAGATCCAGCGCGGCCATCGCCGCGGCGAGCGCGTTGGTCCGCTCGTGCATGTCGGCGAAGGACCTGGTGCCGCGGTCGTCGATGATCGCGGTCCGCTCCGGAGCGAACGCCGCGCCCGCCGCGTACCCACCGGCCAGGTTGAATCCCCACTTGGCCAGCGAGCGCAGCTGTTTGAAGCTGCGATCCAGACGCGCGGGCAGCACGACCCCGGAGGCCACCATCTGCCGGGCGACGCCCGCGTTCCGCCGGATCGGCGAATCCTCACCGTTGACGATCAGCGACGTCCGCGCCCCCTTGGCGACATCGGCCACCCGGCGCAATCCGCTCTTGGTCCAGTCCGCGATGGCCACATTGGACAAGTCCGCGACGCGCGGGTGCACCCGGCTCGGCGCGAAGTAGGTGACCGTGACCTTGGTGCGCTCCTCGTCGCCGTGCAGCCGCACCGACGCGAAGCTGCCCAGCGCGGCGTACTGCATTTCGAAGCTTTCGTACCAGCGGCCCACGCTCAGCCGGATCTGGTGCGTGCGGATACCGGTCTCGTGGGTGCCGACGCGCATCTGCCACACGATATTGCCGTCGGCCGATTGGATCTGCTCACACGCGCCGATACCGGTGAACATGCGCGGATAGGTCTGCGGTTCGAGCAGCAGATCCCAGATGGCTTTGCGGGCGATCGCGAACTCCGCGACTACATCGATGACATCGGTAACCAACTTGGCGCACTTCTCGTCGGCCGGTTCGAAGAACTTCGGGTTGGCGGGTAGCTCCTTTGTAACGTCAGTCACAAGCGAGGTCAAGTATCTCGGGCCTCATCGCCGCTACCAGCGAAACACACGAAAACCCCTGCGATTGCCCAGCATTCACCTGCACCTGGGACCGGATCCAATCGAGCGGGGCGAAACCTGTGAATCCACCCAATGATCACCGGAATCCGGGCGCCCCGCGCAGCGGCGCTCCTAACGTCGCAGGCGCCTGCTCGGCAGGACAATACGCTGGCTGGAGAGGTGATGGACCGCAAGCCCACCCGACGACTCGCGCATTCCCGCGCGGAAGAGATCCTCGATTTCTTCGGCAAATGCCGTGCGTGCGGCTATCCCGCTTACGCGGAGACCACGACGCTGCGCTACGACAACGGCGACATGGAGACCAAGGTGATCGCCGGCTGCGCGCTGCCGTGCGGGTGGACGGGCGAAGTCTCGTCCACGTCGATGACCGACTCCGGCACCCGTCCCCCGCACGTGACCTGAGTTCACGCGGCCCGGGACGCTCCGTCCTCGGTACCGAGCGCCCGCTCGCGCAGTTGCGCGAGAATCCGGGCCAGGATTCGGGAGACCTGCATCTGGGAGACGCCCAGCCGTTCCGCGATCTGGACCTGGGTCCGGGATTCGAAGAAGCGCAGGATCAGCACTTGGCGATCGCGCGGCGGCAGCTCGGCGATCAGTGGGCGCACCGCCATCGCCTGCTCCAGCAGCTGGTAGCACGGTTCGTCGGCGCCGAGGGTGTCCGCGAGCGGTTGCGGCGTCCCGTCGTCGTCGTGCCGGTTGGCGGAGTCCAGCGAATTGGTCTGATAGGCGTTGCCCGCGATGAGCGCCTGGGTGACCTCGCCGAGCTCGACGTCCAGCTCGGCGGCGATCTCCCTGGCGGTCGGCATCCGCCCGAGGCGGTGCGACAGCGTCTCGGTGGCCGGGCCGATGCGCAACTGGATCTCCTTGAGCCGGCGCGGCACCCGCAGCGACCACGTGTTGTCCCGGAAATGCCTGCGCACCTCGCCCATGATGGTGGGAACCGCGAACCCGAGAAACGAGCTGCCCCGGGTGATGTCGAACCGGTCCACCGCCAGTACCAAGCCGACGCGGGCGATCTGGAGCAGGTCGTCGAAGGACTCACCGCGCCCGGCGAATTTGCGCGCGATGTGTTCCGCGAGCGGAAGACACCGCCGCACCACCTCGTCGCGTAGCTCCGCGTGGTGCGGGTCGGTCTCCTCCACCGCGGCGAGCTTCTCGAACCACGGTTCGATGTTGTCGTAGCTGTCGCCTCGGCGCGTGCGCCCAGCCATGTCGTTCCGGTCGGTCGTGAACTCACGTGTCATCAAATGGTCCTCGTTCCCAACTGAATTCGATGACGGTCGGATACCCACGAACATCCGCGTCAAAAGGGTCACGGGAAATCGACAGGGAACTGGTGAGCATCCGGACCAGTTCCCAGCTCAGCGGATCGCCGCCGGCCTCGTCCTCGGTCGCGGCGATCGCGTCGACGCGCATGCTCATGCGATCGGTGCCGTAGGTGAACTCACAACCGAGCATCGAGCCGGGCACCGCGCCCGCGACCAGCATCGTGGCGAGCTCGTTGATCGCCAGCCGGATGTCCGCGGCCGCACCGAGCGGCAGATCGGCGACCAGGCACACGGTGTCGGCCAGCCCGCGGATCAGGGACAGGTGCCGCTCGTCGGCGGGAATCCGCACCGCGACCGTGGTGGTCTCGGCGGCATGCGCGCCGAACGCGCAGGTGATCACCTTCATCAGACCGTGGCGAGCTGCGCTTGCCACATCCAGTGCAACTGCTCCAGCCGCGCCGCGATGTCCAGGAACAGATCCTGGGTCACCGGGTCGGCCTTCTCGGTCGCGGCGATCCGCTCGCGTAGTCGCTTGATCACGGCGGCGAGGTTGCTGACGATCGCGTCGATCACGTCGGTGTCCTGCTGCCAGCCTTCGCCGATGCCGAGCGCGCCGGAATCCCGGGCCACCGTCGACGCGCGTCCGTCCGGGCTGACGCCGACCGCGGTGGCGCGTTCCGCGGCCGCGTCGGTGAACTCCCTTGCGACCGTCACCAATTCGTCCAGCGCCAGATGGACCGACCGGAAATTGGCGCCGATGACGTTCCAGTGCGCCTGCTTGGCGATCAGCGACAGGTCGATCAGGTCGACGACGGTCCCGCGCAGCGTCTCCCCCGCGATGCGCTGCTGGTCGGGGTCCAGGGTGCTCGTGATGGGTTCCGACATCGCTCCTACCTTTCTGGCGTTGATGCTGGTCATCGACGGTCTACCCAGCTGTGCCGCGATAAACCTCCCGGTAGGGTCGTCGACCGCCGAGGTCCGCGCCTTTCCGGCGGGCAGTGCGCCACGGCCGCCGAGACCACCGACCCGGACGTGACCGCTGATGCGACGGGCGGTGATGCCGGGGACGTCGGGGGTGGGTTGCCAAAGTAGCAATGATATTTGCCGAACTCGTTACTTCCACGGCACCGTAGGGCATGGCTGATGAAACGCAGGTCGACGTAGTGGTTATCGGTGGCGGAGCGGCCGGGTTGTCGGCGGCACTGACCCTGGCGCGGGCGCGCCGCTCGGTGGTCGTGGTCGACGCCCGCGAGCCGCGCAACGGTCCCGCCGCGGGTGTGCACGGATGGCTGACGCGCGACGGCATGCCACCTACCGAGCTGGTGGCGGTCGGTGCACGCGAGGTGGAGCAGTACGGCGGGCGGATCGTCTACGGGCGCGCCGAATCCGCGCGACGGACGCCGAATGGCTTCGTGGTGGACACCGATCGCGGATCGTTTCGCGGTCGCCGGTTGCTCGTGGCAAGCGGCCTGGTGGACGAGCTGCCGCCGATCACCGGTGTGCGGGAACGGTGGGGCCGCGACGTGGTGCACTGCCCCTACTGCCACGGCTGGGAGATCCGCGACCGGCCGATCGGGGTACTCGGCTCGGTGCACCACGCGTTGCTGTTCCGGCAGTGGAGCACGCAGGTGACGCTGCTGCGGCACTCCTCGCCTCCGCCGAGCGCCGAGCAGGCCGAGCGGCTCGCGGCCCGCGGCATCGCCGTCGTGGACGGCGTGGTCAGCGCTCTCGAGATCGTGGACGATCGCCTCGCCGGTGCGCGGCTGGACTCCGGCCGTCTGGTACCGATCGCCGCGCTGGCGATCGCGCCGCGACTGGTGGCCCGCGACACCCTCCTGCTCGGTCTCGGCGTCGAAACAGCCGAGCACCCTTCGGGATCGGGCACATACGTCGCCGCGGACGCCGGCGGACGCACCTCGGTTCCGGGAGTCCGGGTCGCGGGCAATGCCACCGACATCGCCGCCGGGGTGGTGCAGGCCGCCGCCAGTGGCGTGACGGCCGGTGCGGCGATCAACGCCGATCTCATCGAGGAGGACACGCAGCAGGCCGTCGATCGGTGGCGCGCGACAGGATTCTCCGCGGACATCGAGCGGGCGAACTCGCAGCGGGTGCTCGGCACCCGGCGGCACGGTCTGGACTCGCTGCTGCCGACGCCACCGAATTGACCGGCCTCCTGCCCTAGTATGTGAGCTACACAACACCGGGAGGTGCGGGATGCCAGCGGATTCGGCGACGCCCTTGCGGGCGGCGACGATGCCGGAGTGCAGCGGACGCGTTTCGACACCCACCTACGATCGATCCCGGATCACCACCGGCATAGTGCATTTCGGCGTCGGCGGATTCCATCGCGCACATCAGGCGATGTATGTCGACCGACTGCTCGAACGCGGCCTTGCGCACGACTGGGGCATCTGCGGGGTCGGCGTGCTACCCGGCGATCGTCGAATGCGCGACGTCCTCGCGGCGCAGGACGGCTTGTACACGCTGTCGACGGTCGCGCCGGACGGCACCTGGGCCACGCGGGTCATCGGTTCGATCGTCGAGTACCGGTACGCGCCGGACGATCCCGAGGCCGTGGTGGAAAAGCTCGCCGATCCGGCCACCCGGATAGTCTCGCTCACCATCACCGAGGGTGGCTACCGCGTCGCCGCCGACACCGGGGAGTTCGACGCCGACGATCCCGGCGTGCGTGCCGATCTCGCAGGCAACACGCCGCCCGCCACAGTGTTCGGGCTGGTCACCGAGGCTCTGGTGCGGCGAAGGTCGCGCGGTATCGCGCCGTTCACCGTGCTCTCGTGCGACAATATCGAGGGCAATGGGCACGTAGCGCGCCGGATGTTCGGCGCGTTCGCCGCGCTGCGCGATCCCGGACTCGGAACCTGGGTGGCCGAACGGGTGCGTTTCCCGAATTCGATGGTGGACCGGATAACTCCGGTGACGCCGCAGGCCGCGACCGGCGAGATCGAGCGACGCTACGGAATCACCGACCGCTGGCCGGTCCTGACCGAACCGTTCGCGCAGTGGGTGCTGGAGGATTCGTTCGGACTCGGCCGCCCCGCCTTCGGCGACGTCGGCGTCCAGCTCGTCGACGATGTCACGCCCTATGAGCTGATGAAACTGCGGCTGCTCAACGCGAGCCACCAGGCGCTGTGCTACTTCGGCCATCTGAGCGGCTATCGGCTGGTCCACGAGGCCGCGCAGGACCCGGCCATCCGGCGATTCCTGCTGCGCTACATGGACGCCGAGGCTACGCCGACGCTGCGCGCGGTGCCCGGCGTCGACCTGGATCGCTACAAGCGGACGCTGCTCGAGCGGTTCGCCAACCCCGCGATCGGCGACACCATCGCCCGGCTGTGCGCGGAATCCTCCGACCGCATCCCGAAGTGGCTGCTACCGGTGATCCGGGCGCAGCTCGCCTCCGGCGGCGAGATCGACTGCGCGGCCGCGGTCGTCGCGAGTTGGGCGCGCTATGCCGAGGGCATGGACGAGCAGGGTGCGCCGATCGAGGTCGTGGACCGCCTCCGCGACCAGCTGATTCCGCTCGCGCGGCGGGAGCGCGAGCAGCCAACCGCCTTCCTCGGCGAGCGTTCGGTATTCGGCGATCTGATCGACCGGCCTCGGTTCGTGACCGCATACCTGGCAGCGTTGCATTCACTGCACACCAAAGGCGCCCACGCCACGGTCGAGGCCTTGGCGCATTAGCATCACCGCGGCGTGACGCGGGCGACCGCGCGCGAGTCCGCGCCGACGGCGAACCAGACGTCGAGACGCGAGCCGGCGCGGCGGGAGACGAGCCGGAGATCCTCGCCGGACCGTACCGGCTTTCCGTACTCGATCACCACTCGGTGCGGGTTGGACTTCAGTTCGGCGTGATCGGCGAGAACTTCCTCGAGCGCGGTCAGGTAGACCGCGTTGTTCACGTGATCGAGCAGGTCTATGTCGGTGACGCGCAACGGGAACGGACGGATCCGCACACCGGGTTCGCCGGCCTGCGGCATCGAGTCGGTCAGTTCCGCCTTCCACCGGAGCCGGTGTTCGGTCGTACAGGCCAGCATGGGCGCCAGGAAGCGGTCGCTCATCCGGGCCGGGACACCGGATTCGGTGCCGAAGTGGATCAGGAACCCTTCGGTCTCCACCAGGCCACCACCGCTACCGCAGATCTGCACGCGCATGTTGCACCAGCGGGTGGAGGTCGCCGAGGGCCAGCGCCGCAGCGTGACCCACTCGCCGAACTCGATGGGTTTGATCGCGTCGATCACCGTTCTGCGGACCACCCACAGGCGATGGATGTCACCGTCGTCGAGGACCTCGAGGTGGTCGTAGCCGATGTCCTGCAGATACCGTGCGACGCCGTCCAGCCGCAGGCGCTGGTCGCTTCCGGTGTCGGCGAGGCGCACCGGCCATCCCGTCTCGAACACGGGCACGTGAGCTCGGCTCTCCGGCAGGACGCTGGGAATGACCATGACCGGATGATGCCAGATATTTGCTACCGGCACGTCAGCAACTACGTCACATAACACACACGAAACAAATACGCAGATCCATGCCAGATAAATCCGCCGCTCAGTGGTTCATTTACGATCGCTGAACATTCGCCACCGGGTCGACCACTGCGTGATCGCAGCTGTCCGCCGACCTCACCGCGGCGAGCCCGGTGGCGCGGCGAGATCCACGACGACGCACAAGCGCTCGTCGTCCTGCACACACGCGCCGACCTGGGTTCCGCCATCATCGAGCGGGCCGGCACCGAGCACCCGACGATAGGTGCGGCAAGCCCCGCGCCGGGACTCCCGCACCTCATCGCCTCGGTCGTCGTCGAAGGGGCTACTTCTTGGAACGATCCCGCTTCTCGCGCACCCGCACGGAGATGCGGACCGGCGAACCGGCGAAGCCGAATTCCTCGCGCAGTCTGCGCTCCAGGAAGCGACGGTAGCCCGCTTCCAGGAAGCCGGTGGTGAACAGCACGAACGTGGGCGGCCGGGTAGTCGCCTGGGTCGCGAACAGCACCCGGGGCAACCGGCCGCCCCGCATCGGCGGCGGGGTCGCGGCGATCACGTCTTTCAGCCAGGTGTTCAGCCTGCCCGTCGGAATGCGCTTGTCCCAGGACTCGAGCGCGGTTTCCATGGCCGGTACCAGCTTCTGCACCGCACGGCCGGTATGCGCGGAGATGTTCACCCGCTGCGCCCACGGCACCCGGACCAGGTCACGGTCGACCTCACGCTCCAACTGCAGGCGACGGTCCTCATCGACCAGATCCCACTTGTTGAACGCCAGCACCAGCGCGCGCCCCGAATCGGCGACCATGCTGATCACCCGCAGGTCCTGCTCGGTGATCGGCTGCGCGGCGTCGATCAGCATGATCGCCACCTCCGAGGCCTCCAGCGCGGACTTGGTGCGCAGCGACGCGTAGAACTCGGTGCCGCTGGCGTTGGCGACCTTGCGGCGCAACCCGGCGGTGTCGACGAACTTCCAGACTTTCCCGCCCAATTCGACGAGCGAGTCGACCGGGTCGACCGTGGTGCCCGCGACATCGTGCACCACCGAGCGCTCGTCACCGGACAGCTTGTTCAGCAGGCTCGATTTGCCCACGTTGGGCTTGCCGACCAGAGCGACGCGGCGTGGACCGGTGCCGCCGGTTCCCTCGCGCGGAGTCTCCGGGAGCACCTGGAGCACGTCGTCGAGCAGGTCACCGGTGCCGCGGCCGTGCGCGGCGCTGACCATGCGCGGCTCGCCGAGACCGAGCGACCACAGCGCCGCCGCCTCGGCTTCCACCCGCTCGTCGTCGACCTTGTTGGCGACCAGGATGACCGGGACCGAGGAGCGGCGCAGCTTCTTCACCGCCGCTTCGTCGGTGGCGGTGGCACCGACCACGGCGTCGACCACGAGCAGGATCGCGTCGGCGGTCTGCATGGCCAGTTCGGCCTGCCTGGCCACCGCTTGCTGCAGCCCTTTCGCGTCGGGCTCCCAGCCGCCGGTGTCCTGGACCAGGAAGCGGCGACCCGCCCAGTTCGCCTCATAGGACACGCGATCGCGGGTCACCCCGGGAATGTCCTCCACGACCGCCTCGCGGCGGCCCAGAATCCGGTTCACCAGCGTCGACTTGCCCACGTTCGGGCGGCCGACCACCGCGAGCGTCGGCATCGCGACGTGCGCCTGATCCTCGAACTCGCCCTCGAGATCGGTCAGCTCCCAGTCGGCTTCGTCGCTCCAGACGCCGTCACCGGCCAGCACGTCACCGTTCACCGGTCACCTCCGGCCGGGAGCGCCGAAAGCTGCTGTGCGACAACGCGATACAGCTCGTCGATGACCTCGTCCATGGACAGCTCGCTGGTGTCGACCAGCACCGCGTCCGCGGCGGGGCGCAGCGGGGACACCTTGCGGGTGGAGTCGAGGGTGTCGCGGCGCTGCACGTCGGCGAGCACGCCCGCGTAGTCGTCGCCCCGGCCCTCGGCGATGTTCTGCTGGTTGCGCCGGTGCGCCCGCGCCTCCGCGGAGGCGGTCAGGTAGATCTTGGCATCCGCGCTCGGCAGCACGACGGTGCCGATGTCGCGGCCCTCCACCACGATCCGGCGCGCGACCGCCGTGATGTCGCGCTGCATCGCGACCAGCAGCTCGCGCACCTCGGGCACCGCGGAGACCGCCGAAACGGCCTTGGTGACGGCGTCGCCACGAATCTCCGACGCGACGTCCTCGCCGTCGAGCTCGATCACCTCGCGGCTGGGCTCGGTGCCGATGGACAGCGGCAGCTCCTTGACCGCGGCGGCGATGGCCGCGGTGTCGGTGAGTTCGATGCCCGCGCGCAGCACGCGCAACGTCGCCGCACGGTACATGGCGCCGGTGTCGAGGTACTGCGCGCCGAGCCGGGTGGCCAGGCGCCGCGAAACGCTCGACTTCCCGGTGCCCGACGGCCCATCCATGGCGATCACCAGCGGGCTCGTACCGGACATCCGCGCCGGCGCCTGCACCGGGATCTCCAGACCGTTCACAACGACACCGCCTCGTAGAGTTTGCCGATTTCATCGCGGCCGAGCACGCGCAGTGTGCCGGGCCGTTGGTCGCCCAATGCGACCGGACCGATATTCGTGCGCACCAGCCGGATGACCGGGTGGCCGACCGCGTCCAGCAGGCGGCGCACGATGTGTTTCCGCCCTTCGTGCAACACGATCTTGACCAGGGAACGTCCCTCACCCAGTTCCAGCACCTGGAAACGGTCCACCTTGGCGGAGCCGTCCTCCAGCTCGACGCCCTCCCTCAGCCGCTTGCCGACCGCGCGGTTGTTGACCTCACCGTGCACTGTCGCCAGGTAGGTCTTGGAGACCTCGAAGGAGGGGTGCATGAGCCGGTGCGCGAGGTCGCCGTCATTGGTCAACAGCAACAGGCCCTCGGTATCGGCATCGAGCCTTCCGACGTGGAAGAGGCGCTGACCGGCGGCGATCCGCTCGGCCACGATGTCGCCGACGCAAGGACGGCCCAGATCGTCGGACATGGTGGACTGCCAGCCCTTGGGCTTGTTCAGCGCGACGTGCACCAGTTCCTCACGCACCACCACGCGGGTGCCGTCGACGCGCACCACCGCGTGCTGTGGGTCGATGCGCAGCCCCTGTTCGCGCACGATCATGCCGTCGACTTCGACGCGGCCCTGCGCGATCATCTCCTCGGCGGCACGACGCGAGGCGACGCCCGCCTTGGCGAGGACCTTCTGCAGCCGCTCGCCTTCCCCCCACGGCAGTTTGGTGTGCCCTCCGGATTCGGCCGGCGCCACGTTCTGGTGGCGCGCGGGCTTGGCGTTGCTCAGCAGCGGCGGCTGCGCGGCCTGCCGTTGCGGCTTCGGCTTCTTCTTGCCACCCTGGTTCGCGTGCCGCGGGTTCGGGGCCGCCGCGGCCGCGCGCTGCGTCGCACCGCGGCCCGTGCCCCCCTGCTGGGCACCGCGGGCGGTGCTCCCCCGTTGCGCCGTACGCGCGTCGCGTGAGTTCGTGCTGCGGCTCGCGCCCCGTTCGGGCTGTGCGCCGCGTTTCCTACGATCCGGTGTGCCATCTCGGCGAGCGGGCGTATTCATCGTGTCCTGTCACTCTTCGGTGCCGAGGTCCAAGTCGGCCTCGGCGGGTTTCTTCAATCTGGTGTAACGGGGGTCCGTCTCCAGGCTCTCGTTGATCTCATCGATCAGGTCGACGCCCGGAAGCAGGGGCGCCAGCGGCGGCAGGTCGCTCAGCGACGGGAGCCCGATCCGTTCCAGGAACAGCTCGGTCGTGCAGTACAGCGTCCCGTTGGTCTCCGGGTCGACGCCTGCCTCGGCGATCAGTCCCCTGGCCAGCAGCGTGCGCATCACCCCGTCGACGTTCACGCCGCGTACCGCGCTGACCCTGGTCCTGGTCACCGGCTGACGGTATGCCACCACCGCCAGTGTTTCCAACGCCGCCCGGGTCAGTTTCGATCGGGAGCCGTCGAGCAGCATCCGCTCCACATACGGCGCGTACTCGCTGCGAGTATAGAAGCGCCAACCGTCACCCACGAAACGCAGATCGATGCCGCTGGACCGTGCGGTCAGTTCGGCCGACATCGCACGCAAGGTGCTCTCCACCCGCTCCGCGATATCGCCCAGCGCGGCCGCCAGCTGGTCCACCGGGGCGGGAGCGTCGACGACGAGCAGCATCGCCTCCAGCGCCGAGCGGAATTCGGCGTCCTCGAGTGGTTCCGGAGTGAGATCCGTCACCGCCTCGTTCACGACTGCGCCTCGCTCACCCGTAATCCTCCTCGATAGTCACGACGTCCGCCTGTTCCGCCGCGTCGTCGCCGATCCAGCTCACCGACAAGGGACCGAGCGGATCCGGCTGGTCGAACTCGATCGTCTTGCCGCGATACAGCTCGAGCAGCGCCAGGAAGCGGGCAACGATCTGGACGGGGACTTCGCAATCGGCGACCAGCTCGCCGAACGAGGTCCACGCACCCGCACCGCGCTGTTTGAGCCGTTCCAGCACCAGCGCCGCCTGCTCGGCCACCGAGATCGCGTGCGTGTGCAAGTGGTCGAGCCCGACCTTCGGCACCGGGCGGGGCCGGAAGGCCGCCGCGGCGATCGCGGCGAACTCCGCCGCCCCGACACCCAGCGTAACCTCGGGCAGCAGGTCGGCGTAACGCTCCTCCAAGCCGACCGCGCGGGGGTAGCGGCGCAGCGCCGCGGCCTCCAGCTCGCCGAGCAACTCGGCGACCTGCTTGAACGCGCGGTACTGCAGCAGCCGGGCGAACAGCAGGTCGCGCGCCTCCAGCAGTTCGAGATCTTCGGCGTCGGTCATCTCCCCGGACGGCAGCAGGCGTGCCGCCTTGAGATCCAGCAGCGTGGCGGCGACGACCAGGAACTCGGTGGTCTGGTCCAGAATCTTGTCCGCGCGCAACGTGTTCTGCCGAGCCGCGTTCGCGGTCAGCGCCTTGGTGTAGGCGATGAACTCGTCGGTGACCTTGTGCAGCGCCACCTCGGTGACGTCCAGCTTGCGCGAGCTGATCAGGGTGAGCAGCAGGTCGAAAGGACCCTCGAAGTTGCTCAGGCGCAAGCGGAATGCGGACGGCTGCGCTGTGTCTTCCGGAGGGGAGTCGCCCGGCGGGGCAATCTCCGGAACCTCGGCTCGGTCCGCCGCTTGCTGTCCATCCTCCGGCGCGACACCGGGCGTGGTCTCGGGCGAATCGACCGCTTGCCGCACACCCGGCACGCCGGTCGCCGGAACCTCGCGCTCGTCAGCTTGCCCTGGACCGCTCGGCCCGGCACTCGCCCGAGCTCTACCATGGTCAGCCTCCTGCGCCGGATCACCCGACGTGGGGTCCTCGGCCGCCTGCGGGTGATTCCCCGGCGCAACCGTGGGTGTGTCGGCCGCCTGAGGCGGACCACCCGGTGCAGGACCAACCGGTGTCTCGGGCGAATCGGCCTCCTGCCGCAGATTCTCCGGCGTGGCACTCGCCGAAACCGCGGGTTCCTCCGGCGCGGCGGACGGATTGCCTTGGTCCGCTGGGATGTCCGGCCCGGCCGACTCGGTGTGCACTGCGGGTGAGGTCACAGAGGAGTCGTCCGTGGGAGCGCCGGGGATACCCCCGACCACGGCCGGATTCGGGCGTTGCGCCGCCGCGCCCCGGCCCGCGGCGATATACGCGGCGGCCGCGTTTCCGAGCGCAGGCGAGTTACCGGAACCAGCGAGTGGCTGGTGCGTGGATTCTTCGGCGGCGTCCGGGGTATCGGCAGCGCGCGCACGGTCGGCGGGCGGGGGTGCTGCAGACCCCTGGCCGGATGAGTTGTCGGTGGACGCAGACGAGGGGCCGGAGCGGCCGATCACCGGCCCGACCGGTGGATGACTTCCCGAGCCATCGACCGGTATGCTTCGGCACCACTGGATTTCGGCGCCCACGTGGTGATGGGCTCGCCCGCGACGCTGGCGTCCGGGAAACGGACGGTGCGCGCGATCGCGGTGTCGTAGACCAGGTCACCGAATACCTCGACCACTCGCGCCATGACCTGGCGGGAGTGCAGCAGTCGAGCGTCGAACATGGTGACCACTATTCCGTACAGGCTCAGCCGCGGGTTCAGCCGGTCCCGCACTTTCTCCACGGTGTCGTTGAGCAGCGCGAGCCCGCGTAGCGAGAAATACTCGCATTCCATCGGAATGATCACGCCGTCCGAGCAGGCCAGGGCGTTGACCGTGAGCAGGCCGAGCGAGGGCTGGCAGTCGATGAGGATGTAGTCGTAGCGGTTGCGCACCGGTGCCAGCGCGCGGCCGAGCGACTGCTCCCTGCCCACCTCGTTGACGAGCTGGATCTCCGCGGCGGACAGATCGATGTTGCTCGGCAGCAGGTCCATGTTCTGGACGCGGGTCTGCATCAGCACGTCGTCGATGGACACGTTGGAACCTATGAGCAGGTTGTGCACGGTCTGGTCGAGAGTGTGGTGGGCCACGCCGAGACCCGCCGACAGCGCGCCCTGCGGGTCCAGGTCGACCAACAGCACCCGGCGGCCGTATTCGGCCAGCGCGGCACCGAGGTTGATGGTGGAGGTCGTCTTGCCTACTCCGCCCTTCTGGTTGCACATGGCGACGATCAGGGCGTCGCCGTGCTGCCCCACCGGCGGCGGGTCCGGGACCAGCCGCAACGGACGGCCCGTCGGGCCGAGCGTCGCGTCGTCCGGGACCGGCTCTGCCCCGGTGCCCCACAGCGTTTCCGCCGCGGCGTCCGAGTACGGACCCGGTCGCGGGCCCTTGAGCGGCTCCGCCCCAGCACCCATCGGCGGCTCTGCCGCGCCGGCTGTCGTCACGATCCGCTGCTCCTTATACGTTCCTGCCGGTTGCCTCGCCGAGCGTAGCGAGGCCGATCAGTGCCCGACCTCGCTTTCGTACGGCCCAGCTCTCGATAGACGCTACCGCTTGACGGCACTCGAGTGCCGCGCCTGCGCGCGGCGTGTTCGCCCCGCGCTGGTCAGCGCCATTGCGGGCCGCCGTCGAAATGCACGTCGAACCGGTCGTGCAAGTCGTTCATGCTGTCCCAGTCCGCCTCCCCGCGTGCGATCCGGCCGAGTTGCCGGAAATACTCGAAGCGGACGATACCCGGTGTGAGGACGGCCAGAAACTCCGCGGGCCCGCCCGCGTCGGCGCCGAAGGCGTGCACGACATTCGGCGGGATCACCACCAGGCCGCCTTTGCTCACCTTGCTCAGTTCGCCATCGACGAGAAAGTCCATCGTCCCGTCCAAGATGTAGAAGATCTCGGTCGATTCGGTGTGGTGATGCGGCCGAGTGCCGTCCGCTCCCGCGGCGAGGGTCAGCCGATTGGCGCCGAACAGCCCCTCGGACTTCTCGCTGTCCTCGAGCAGCCGGAACGACCCGCCGCCGGGCAGCGTCACCGCTTCGACGTCGGCTTCGTGGACGATGAAAGACCTTGCCATGCAACTCACCTCGCGTTGTGCGCCGATTCCCGCCGCGGCCGTCCGCAGCGCCGCGGACTCCGTCCACCGAACAACCGGACCGCGGTCCTGTTTGTTCCGCGCATCGTACTGCCCCCTACCGCGTTCGCAGATGCATCCGCCGACCAGCCGAAATAGCCCTGACTCCATAGGGATTCGTCATCGCATCGTCGGGATCCTGCGCCGGCCCGGCGGGTTCGAATACACCACGATTTGGCCGCCGAACGCGCCCGGAACCCGGGAAGACTGCGCCCGAAGGCTCAGCGGGCTCGGGGATGGGCGGTAGCCCAGACCTCGCGCAGCGTGGTGACCGTGACCAGCGTGTAGACCTGGGTCGTCGTCACGGACGCGTGACCGAGCAACTCTTGCACGACGCGGACGTCGGCTCCACCGTCGAGCAGGTGGGTGGCGAAGGAGTGGCGCAGCGTGTGCGGCGACACCGCCGCCGCGATTCCCGCGCGTTCGGCGGCGGTCTGCAACACCTGCCACGCGCTCTGCCGGGACAGGCGGGCGCCGCGCGCGTTCAAGAACAGCGCTCCGGCGTTTCCTTTCCCGTGCGAGGCGAGCATCGGCCGCCCCCGCACCAGGTAGGCGTCCACGGCGGCGAGGGCGGGCCGCCCGATCGGCACCACGCGCTGCTTGCCGCCCTTGCCGCGCAGCACCACCGCCCGTTCCTCGGTGTCCAGATCGTCGACGTCCAACCCGACCATTTCGGAGATCCGGGCGCCGGTGGAGTAGAGCATTTCCAGCAGGGCCCGGTCACGCAGGCCGCGCGGTCCCCCGTCGGCGCCCGCCGCGGCGTCCGGCTTGTCCGCGGATCCACCACCCGCGGCCTCCAGCAACTTCAGTACCTGGTCGTAGGGCAGCGCTTTGGGCAGCCTGCGGCCCGGCGTGGGCGGCTTGACAGCGTGTGCGACATCGGTGCCGGTCAGCCCCTCCGCCGCGGCGAAGCGATGCCATCCGCGCACCGCGATCAACGCGCGTGCCGCCGAGCTGGCCGCCAGCGCCGGGTGCCCGCCGCCCCCCGAGCGCAACGTGACGGTGAACTCGGCGACGTCGGACTCGCCGACCTGGCCGAGCGAGCCGATCCCGCGCCCGCTCAGGAAGTCGAGGTAGCGGCCGAGATCGCGCCGATACGCGGCGAGAGTGTTCGGCGCGAGACCGCGCTCGACGGCGAGGTGGTCGAGGTAGGCGTCGAGTTCGCGGGCGAGCACGACCGCTCAGTCTTCGGACTTCCGCGCCGCTTGGCGGCGAAGAAGGGCGGTGGGCTGCCCGGACCACGGCGCGTCCGGCGGACGCAGCTCCGCGCCGCCGACCCGCGCGGCCGCCAGCGCGAGCACGCCCGCGACGGCGGTGGCGTTGACGATCTCCCCCGCCAGCGCCGCCCGCACGGCCGCGTCGACCGGTATCCGGACCACTTCGAGATCGGCTTCCTCCAGCTCCGGCTCGGGCCGGTCGGTCTCGTACAGGTCCCGTGCCAGGTACACCCGCAATGCCTCGTCGGTGAAACCGGGCGAGAGCATCACATCCACCAGCACCGACCACTCCCGCGCGGCCAGCCCGGCCTCCTCGGCCAGTTCCCGCTGCGCGGCGAGCAGCGGGTCCTCGCCGGGCACGTCGAGCAGACCCGCGGGCAGCTCGAGCAGCCGCGCCCCGATCGGGTGGCGGTACTGGTTGATCAGCACCACGTTGTCGTCGCCATCGATCGCGGCGACGGCGACGGCGCCGTGATGCTCGACCACCTCGCGCTCGACGACCCGACCGCCCGGCATCGACACCTGGTCGAGCCGCAACGCCAAGATGGCGCCGCTGTAGACGGTCCGGCTGGATACGATCTCGAATTCGTGGCTGCCCGGTTCGGCAGCGCCTCCGGTGAGCGTGGCCCGGTCGTCGGTCATGCCCCGACCTTATCGGCAGGAGCGGACACTCCCCGGTGACGAGGACCGCCGCGCGCGGGCCCGCCCCTCATGCGACTACGCCTTTTCCGTCGCACCTGCGAGTTCGTCGTCGGGGATGTCGACCGGAAGCCGTTCGGCCGCCTTGTATTTCAGCGCCGCCGAGATCAGCGCCGCGAACAGCGGGTGCGGCCGGGTCGGACGGCTCTTCAGTTCTGGGTGCGCCTGGGTGGCGACGAAGAACGGGTGCACGTCGGCGGGCAGCTCGACGAACTCGACCAGATGTCCGTCCGGCGAGGTGCCGCTGAACGTCAAACCGCTCTCGGCGATCTTGTCCCGGTAGGCGTTGTTCACCTCGTAACGATGACGGTGCCGCTCCGAGACGCGCTCGCTGCCGTATGCCCGGGCGACGACCGAGCCCTTCGCCAGCGTCGCGGGATAGGCGCCGAGGCGCATGGTGCCGCCGAGATCGGCCTCACCGGCCACGGCCTGTTCCTGGTCGGCCATCGTGGAGATGACGGGATGCGGCGTGTCGGGCTCGAATTCGGCCGAGTTGGCCTCGGCCAGACCGACCGAGCGGGCGGCCTCGATCACCATGCACTGCAGACCAAGGCACAGACCGAGCAGCGGAATGCCGCGGGTGCGCGCGTAGTGGATCGCGCCGACCTTGCCCTCGATGCCGCGGATGCCGAATCCGCCGGGAATCAGCACGGCGTCGACGTCGCGCAGCGCCTGCTGCGCGCCCGCCGGGGTCTCGCACGCGTCGGAGGGCACCCAGTGGATGTTCACCTTGGCGCGTGAGGCGAACCCGCCCGCGCGCAGCGCCTCGGTGACCGAGAGATACGCGTCGGGCAGGTCGACGTACTTGCCGACCAGCGCGACCTCGACCGTCTCGCGCGGTGAGTGCACCCGCTCGAGCAGGTCGCCCCACACGGTCCAGTCCACGTCGCGGAACGGCAGGCCGAGCCTGCGCACCACGTAGGCGTCCAGGCCCTCGCGGTGCAGCACGCGCGGAATGTCGTAGATCGACGGGGCGTCCGGGGTGGAGATGCAGGCGTCGACCTCGACGTCGCACATCAGCGCGATCTTGCTCTTCAGCGCCTGCGGGACCTCCCGGTCGCAGCGCAGGATCAGCGCGTCGGGCTGGATACCGATGTTGCGCAGCGCGGCCACCGAGTGCTGGGTCGGCTTGGTCTTCAGCTCGCCGGAGGGGGCGAGGTAGGGCACCAGCGACACGTGCAGGAAGAAGACGTTGTCCCGGCCGACGTCGTGGCGGATCTGGCGGGCGGCCTCGAGGAACGGCTGCGACTCGATGTCGCCGACGGTGCCGCCGATCTCGGTGATCACCACGTCCGGCGTCTGCCCTTGCAGATCCGGGCCGCGCATCGCGAGGATGCGGTTCTTGATCTCGTCGGTGATGTGCGGGATCACCTGCACCGTGTCACCCAGGTACTCGCCGCGGCGCTCCTTGGCGATGACCGACGAATAGATTTGCCCGGTGGTCACATTCGCGTCCCGGGACAGGTCCCGGTCGAGGAAACGCTCGTAGTGGCCGACGTCCAGATCGGTCTCCGCGCCGTCCTCGGTCACGAACACTTCGCCGTGCTGGAAGGGGTTCATGGTGCCGGGATCGACGTTCAAGTACGGGTCGAGTTTCTGCATCGTGACGCGCAGCCCACGCGCCGTCAGCAGCTGCCCGAGGCTGGAGGCGGTAAGACCTTTACCCAATGAGGAGGCGACACCACCGCTGACGAAGATGTGCTTCGTGGCCGTTCGCGCCTGAATCCGTGTTTGACCCACGGGTCTTCACGGTAACACGAATCCGCCCGTCCGTTCGAATGCCACGCCCGTTTGCCCACCGATCGCCGGGCTGTATTTCAGAGCACAGACATCCCGACTGTGAAACGGGTCGCGGCACGGTCGCCAGCCGCATCGCCACGCTGCGGTGCCGATGAAGCGACTCACCGAAGCGGAAGCCGACTGTGCAGCTCCAAACCGCCGAAGACGTGCATCCCCGACGCGACGGCGCATCGATCGACCGCTCAACCTGGCAGAGCGGCCAGGGTGAGCGACGTCGCTGCGGCACCGGTGCCGTAGCGGCCCGCGCCGCCGTTGAGTTGTTCGCCGAGCGCCAGAACCGTGGTGACGCGACCGAGGTCCTTTTCGAGGTTGTCGACCGTGCTGACCTGGGCGGCGAGCGCGGCGTCGGTGCGGACGACGGCGATCGGCCCCTCTCCCTCGGCGGCGCCGGCGCGACCGGCCAGCACCACGCCGGAACCGCGGCCACGCAGGGCGCCCGCGAACCGAGCGGTATTCGCGCCCATGCTGTCCCGGGCCGCGTCGACGCCGTTTCCGGTGACCACCACGGCGAGCTGTGCCGGACGGACCGGCGTATCGCCGTAGGCGAGGAAGCCGCCGCCGCGCAAAGTCTCCAGCACCAGCCCGAGCTCTTGCGGAGTGCTCCGGGGTTGCCCGTTGGCCGGGTCGAGCAGCAGCACCAGGCCGAGCAAATCACCGGCCATGCTCCCCTGGTCGACCGCGCCGGTCCGCAGCTGCGCCCCCGCCGGGATCACGTTGGTGAGGGCGGTGCGCATCCGGTCGCCCTCGGTCGCGTCGACGAAAGCGTCGGTGAACGCGATCCGGCCGGTCACGGCCGCGCCGGAGGTCTCCAGCGCTTTCGTCACCGCGTCGACGTCACCGGGATCGGCGTCGGGTGTCGTGAACACAACGACGCCGCGGTCGGCGAGGGCGCCACCGAGAATGCGCCCGGACGACCCGGCGATGAACCGATCGGCGGCCATGACCTGATCCGCGAGCCACCGGTTCTGATCGGTGAGGGTATCGACCTGCTGGCGCAGATCGGTCTTGTCCGCCCGCAAGCCGGACAGCAGATCGGCGGCGAGCGTCTGCGAGCCGAGCACCACGCCGATGGCGAGCGCCAGAAAGATCGCGGCGATCGAGGTGGCGTGCTGGCGCATCGTAATCATCGTCCTCCCTCGGCTATTCCCACGAACCGGTGCGCGCCTGCGCCCAGAGGGCGACGCGGTTCCAGTTGTCGACGGCCCAGTCCATGACGTCCGCGCCGCGGTTGGAGGCCAGCAGCACGACGATCACCGCGACCAGCGCGGCGAGCACCACCAGCGCGACGGCGACCCCGGACACCCGGTTGCGGTACAGCGTGGCGACGGCCTTCGCATCCACCAGCTTGGTCCCGACCTTGAGCCGGGTGAGGAACGTGGCCGGGTTGCTGTGGCGGCGGCCGCGATCGAAGAAGTCGTCGAGCGAGGCCGCAGCGCCCGCGACGACGATCAGCGCCGCACCGTGATGGTCGGCCAGCAGCAGCGCC
The DNA here is from genome assembly GCF_040681325.1 of Nocardia sp. NPDC051787. Lineage (NCBI taxonomy): Bacteria > Bacillati > Actinomycetota > Actinomycetes > Mycobacteriales > Nocardiaceae > Nocardia > Nocardia sp. NPDC051787. The sequence continues at coordinate 8,646 of NZ_JBFAYO010000014.1, read as the reverse complement.
AGATCGGCGGCGGAACCCGACGAAGGGAAGGTCGTCGCGCCGATGCCGAGATCCTGGATGCGGTCGAGTCCCTTCGCGTGGCCGTCGGTGTCGGCGGGCAGGATCACCTCGGCGCCGCATTTCATGGTCGCGGAGGTGATCTCGTCCGGGTCGCCGACGATGATGTCGGGGCGGTAGCCCCGCCTCCGGAGCGTGTCCGCGCCACGGCCGACGCCGATCAGGATCGGGGCGTATTCCTTGATGAACGGCTTGAGCCGCTGCAGGTCCTCGGCGTGGTCCGGTCCGTCGGCGACGACGACCACGTGCCGCTGCTTCAGCACCAGATCCAGTTCCGGCACACCGAAGCCGTCGATGAGCAGCGCGCTCTCCGTGCGGATGAATTCGATGGTGTTGCCGGCGAACGCCTCGAGGTGATCGGCCAGACCGTTGCGCGCCTCGATCATCCGCTCCGCGATGGCGGACTCGGTGAGCTCGATGCCCTCGACGAGGACCTCCGGCTCCTTCTTGATCAGCTTGTCGGCGTAGACGACACCCTCATCGATCCGGACCCGCACGCCGTCCTTGATCTTGCTGAACGCATCCGAACTCACCGTGTCCAGCAGCAGGATTCCATTGGCCACCAGTGCTTCCGGGCCCAAGTTGGGATAGCGGCCCGAAATGGAGGGCGAGGTGTTGATCACCGCGCCCACACGGGCCTCGACCAACCGGTCGGCGGTCATCCGGTCGAGGTCCATCTCGTCGAGCACGACGATGTCACCCGGGCCGACGCGCCCGAGCAGTCGGCGGGTGTTGCGATCCACCCGGGCTGTCCCGGTAAGCCCCGGCAGCGTTTCGGTGTTCCTCGACAACAGCGCCAGCATTTTCATGCGCCGATGATGGCGGCAAACCCTCAACCATTGGTGGAGGCGCGCCGAGCAGCGAATGAGCAGCTACTCCCGCTCGGACAGTTCGAGACTCGGCCACAGCCGACCCCGGCCAGTATTTCCGAGCTCCGCAGGCAGCCCCGACGACATCGGCACCATTTGTGACGCGGACAACACGATCACCGAGCGGCGGATGGAGTACCTATATGCTGCCCGTCACAGGTAACTCGAAGAGGAGAACCATGGCCAGCACCACCGTCGACGCCGTCATTGCCGCCCCACGTGAGATCGTGTACCGGCTCTTCGCCGACCGCGAGAGCATCAGCCCCTATCTGCCGGTCCAGGTCAAGCTGACCAAGCCCGGCCTGACCGAACGCGAAGGCGTCGGCGCCCAGCACCTGATCGGGGTCGGCCCGGTCGGCGTCACCGAGGAGATCACCAAGCTGGTGCCCGGTGAGCGGATGGAGTACAAGATCGTCAAGGGCGCGCCGGTGAAGCGGCACGTCGGCATCGTCACCTTCGCCGACGCCGACAACGGCACCCTGGTCTCCTACACGATGGAATCCGACCCCATGCTTCCCGTGCCCGCCAAGGTGGTGGAGCTCGGCTTGAAGAACCTGATCGGCGTGTTCATGAAGGGCGCGCGGAAAGCGGTGCGCTGATCGTCAGCGCGTCACCGCCGCGGCGCCGGATTTCTCCGCGCGCGCCGTCGCCAGCAGTTCTTCCGCGTGCGCCCGGCCGGTCTCGGTGTCGTCGAGCCCGGCCAGCATGCGGGCCAGCTCGATGACCCGCTCATCGTTGGTCAGCGCGCGAACACCGCTGTTGACGGCGCCCTTCCCGTCGTCGGACTTGTCGACCACCAGATGGGTATCGGCGAACGCCGCGACCTGCGGCAGGTGAGTCACCACGATGACCTGGTGAGTCCGCGCCAGCCGGGCCAGCCTGCGACCGATCTCGACCGCGGCCCGGCCGCCGACACCCGCGTCGACCTCGTCGAACACCATCGTCGCGCCATGATCGGAGCTGGCCAGCACCACCTCGAGCGCCAGCATCACCCGGGACAGCTCACCGCCGGAAGCGCTCTTGCTCAACGGCAGCGACTGCGCGCCCGAATGCGCGGACAGACGGAACTCGACCTCGTCGATACCCGCCGGACCGGCATGCAATTCCTGCCCGTCGACGGTGAGCGGCGCCGAGTCCTGTGGTCCCGCGGGCAGCGGTCGCACGTCGACCTCGAGACGCGCTTTACCCATCGCGAGACCACCCAGCTCGGCGCTCACCGCCGCCGCCAGCTTGCCCGCCGCTTTGGTCCGCGCCGCGCTCAGCTTCGTCGCCGTCTCGCGCACCCGCCCGGCGGCGGTATCCACCTCGGCGGCCAGCTTGGCCAGCGCTTCCTCGGAGACGTCGAGTGAGCCCAGCCGCGCGCGCGCGTCCTCCGCCCAGGCCAGCACGCCGTCGATATCGGGTGCGTACTTGCGGGTCAGCGTCTTCAGCTCGGCCTGCCGGGTGAGTAGCGAATCCAGCGCGCCCGGATCGGAAGGCAGATCCGAGAGATAACCGCTCAGCTCGGTGGTCACGTCCACCACCACCGCGATGGCGTCGGCCAGGCGCGGTGCGAGGGCGGCCAGCGCGGGGTCCTCGGCCGCTTCGATGCGGGCGCGTGCGGCGCCGAGCGATTCCAATGCGCCGGAGCCATCTTCGGGCGTGTCGGCCGGTCCGGCCAGCGCGTCGTGTGCGGTCGCCGCCGCCTCGCGCAACGAGTCCAGATCGCTGAGCCTGCGGACCTCGTCGACGATGCGCACATCCTCGCCGGATTCGGGTGCGATACTGTCGATTTCGCGCAAAGAGTGCTCGAGCCGTTCGGCCTCGAGCGCCAACTCCCTACTGCGCGCGGTGCGTTCGAGCAGTTCGGCGCGCGCGTCGAGCCACGATCGGCGCTGCGCCTGGTACTTCCGCAGCAGCGGCCCCACCGCGTCGGCGGCGAACTGGTCCAGCGCGGACAACTGCTGGTCGGGGCGTTGCAAACGCAGCTGATCGTTCTGGCCGTGCACGGTGAGCAGGGGCGCGGTGAAATCGGCCAGCACCGAGGCGGGCACGCCGCGCCCGCCCAGATGCGCACGGGAACGTCCGTCACTGCCGACCGTCCGGATCGCGATGATGCTGCCGTCGTCGTCCTGCTCGGCCGCGGCCGATTCCAGCACTCGCGTGACTTCGGCCTTGGCGGCTTCGTTGACGTCCTCGACGGTGAATCGGCCCTCCACCACGGCACGGGACGCGCCGAGCCGGACCCGGCCCGCGTCCGCGCGCGCGCCGCTGAGCAGATGCAGGCTGGTCACCACCATGGTCTTACCCGCGCCGGTCTCGCCGGTCAGGCAGGTCAGTCCGGCATGGAACTGCGCGGTCGCCGTGGAAATGACGCCAAGGCCGTCAATCCTGATCTCTGTCAGCACGTGTGCTCTCCGTTCGCCGTCGGCCACGCCAGCCTGTCACGGGCAATTGGAACTTGCGCACCATCCGGTCGGCGAACGGTGCGGAGTCCAGCCGCACCCAGCGCACCGGCTCGGCGCCGCGAACCGCCTCCACTCGGCCGCCGCTGGGCAGTGCGAGCGTGCGCCTGCCGTCCAGGAAAACTATCGCATCGTGTCCGGTGGCCACCGATTCGACCGCGATCCGCGAATCCGGGCTGGTCACCAGCGGCCGCGCGAACAGGGCGTGGGCGTTGCTCGGGATGACCAGCAGCGCTTCGAGTTCCGGCCACACCACCGGGCCGCCCGCGGAGAAGGCGTACGCCGTCGATCCGGTCGGCGTGGCGATCAGAATGCCGTCGCAGCCGAACGCCGACACCGGCCGTCCGTCCACTTCGAGCACCACTTCCAGCACACCCATGCGGGAGGCGTTTTCGATGCTCGCCTCGTTCAGCGCCCAGCCGCTCTCGACCGCTTCGTCGTCGACCCGGACGGTGAGGTCGATGGTCATCCGATGCTCGATCCGGTAATCGCGCCGGACCACTTGGGCAAGCGCCTCGTCCAAGTGCTCGGCCTCGGCCTCGGTCAGAAAACCGATGCGCCCCAAATTGATCCCGAGCACCGGCACCGCCGCGGGACGCGCCAGCTCGGCGGCGCGCAGGAAGGTTCCGTCGCCGCCGAGCACGAGCACCATCTCGCAGCCCACCGCCGCTTCCGGGCCGTGCTCGACCACGCGCACCGGATAGCCACCCGGCTCGGCCTCGAATCGGGTGCTGTCCGCCTCGTCGGCGAGCACGCGCAGGCAGATGCCCGCCTCCGCGAAGATCTTCGCCACCCGGTGGGCGGTCTCGATGATTTCCGCCCGCCCCGGATGGGACACCAGCAAGATCTCCCGGCCGCAGGGCTTGGCCGGCGCGTTCACTGTGGACCCTCCTCAACCGCACGCTCGACCAGCGCCGCCACCAGCTCGCGGTCGTATTCCCACTGCCCGTCGTTGCGCAGCCACAAGAAGTATTCGACATTGCCGGACGGACCTGGTAGCGGGCTCGCCACAACGCCGACGGTACGCAGGCCGAGGGCCGCGGCGGAGGCCGCGACCGCGCACACCGCTTCGGCACGCAGCTCCGGATCGCGCACGACGCCGCCGGAGCCGACGCGCTCCTTGCCGACCTCGAACTGCGGCTTCACCATCGGCAGCAGGTCGGCGTCCGGCGCCGTGCAGGCCGCCAGCGCGGGCAGCACCAAGCCCAGCGAGATGAAGGACAGATCCCCCACCACCAGTTCGACCGTGCCGCCGATTGTTTCGGGTGTCAGGTTGCGCACGTTGGTGCGATCGAGGATCCGCACGCGCTCGTCGTTGCGTAGGCGCCAGACCAGCTGCCCGTAGCCGACGTCGACCGCGACCACCTCCCGCGCCTCCCGGCTGAGCAGCACGTCGGTGAAACCACCGGTGGACGCGCCCGCGTCCAGGCAGCGCTTGCCCGTGACGGACAACCCCTCCGGCTCGAACCGCTCCAGCGCGCCGAGCAGCTTGTGGGCCCCGCGTGAGGCCCAGGAGACCTCGTCGGGTTCCTCGCGCACCAGCAGCGGCGTGCCCGCCTCGACGGCGGTCGCCGCCTTCACCGCGACCGTTCCGGCTATCAGGACGCGGCCCGCACCGATCAGCTCGACCGCGTGCTCTCGCGATCGGGCCAATCCGCGGCGAACCAGTTCCGCGTCCACCCGCGTGCGTCTGGCCACCTCAGATCTTGTCCACCGTGGCCAGTGCCTGTACGAGCACGTCATGTGCCTGCTCCAGGATGCGAGCGCGCCGGGTGATATCGACTCCGGCTTCGGCGCTGTCGGTAGCGGGCGCCGCCCCGCTCGAGCCGGGTCGCTCGAGCTCGGCGAGCAGACTGTCCACCTCGTCGCGGATCCGATCCGGGTCGGCCGGCTCCGGGCGCCCTTGCGCACCCGGATGCTGACCGGGCAATGGGACCCCGGGCCTGGGACCATGCCCACCAGCGGGCGTTCCGGGAACGTTCGGACGGGGCGTAGGTGTAGTCATCGTGGCGTCAACGCTATCGGATTTCCGAACCGGACGCGCGGACCGTCACAGCTCGTCCCGGGTTACGCCGAAGGACCGCACCGAGGTCGGTATCCGGGTCGAGGTCGATAGGTGCGTGGTTGAGAGCGTCCAGCGAGTCGGAGACATAGGTAGGGGTCCGCTCGTCCGGTGCCTCGCGCAGCTCGTCCAGGGTGCTGACGCCGGTCAGCACCAGCAGCGCGTCGAGGCCGACACGGTTTGCGCCTTCGATGTCGGTGTCGAGGCGATCGCCGACCACCAGTGCGCTGCGGGAGTCCGCCCGGATGAGCGCGTCCTCCAGCAGGGGCGGGTACGGCTTGCCCGCCACGAGCGGCTCCCGGTCGGACGCGGCCCGCAGCGCGGCGACCATCGCACCGTTGCCGGGCGCGAGGCCACGTTCGTTCGGCAATGTCTTGTCGGTGTTCGCCGCGACCCACAGCGCGTCCGCACGCAACGCATAGGCGGCCTCGGCCAGGTCCGGCCATGCGGTATGGGGTGAATGGCCTTGTACCACCGCGGCCGGCGCGGCGCCGTCGAAACGCCGGATCGAGCGCAGCCCGACGGCGTCCACCTCGGCGGCCAGATCGTCGGTACCGACGACCAGCACCGGTGCGCCGGGGTCGAGTCGCTCGGCCAGCAGCCGGGCGGCCGCTTGGGCGCTGGTCACCACGTCATCGGCGGACGCGGGGAAGCCGAGTTCGGCCAAATGCGCGGCCACTATCGCCGGTCCCCGGCTGGCATTGTTCGTGACGTACACCAGCCGCTGGGCCGCGTCCCCGCTCGCGGTCAACGCGTCCGGCGCGCCCTCGATCACCTCGTGCCCGCGATACAGCGTGCCGTCCAGATCCAGCAGCAGGGCTCGGTAGCGATCCCGTAGTCGCTTCACACCACTCTCACTCCGTGTCACCGATCGGCGCTGTGCCGACTCGCATTCCGCCGGGCTCTCCAGCAGCACAGCCGCTCGGCGAGTCCGAGACACTCGAACATTACGCCAGACGGCCGACCGGAATGACGTGGCGTCAGCCACTCGCCAAGCCGGATACCCAGCGCCATCACGCAATCCACATACACCACACGGAGGGCGGCACCGGGCTGGCGCCACAACCCTCGCTGACGCCAGCCCAACTCGAGCCTCATCGCCGGAGTCACCCCCTGCGCGATGCCAGCTGCGGCGAATCCGGGCCGTCGCACCGTCCCATTCAGCCGGCCCACTGCCGGATCCGTCCGATGGCCGCCGCGACCGTGCACACCGCTACGGTCTGGACCGCGGAAATCGCGCGACGCAGCGGAGCCGACTCGATCCTCGAGACGGCATCGCCGTCGCCACCAACGTTCGCAGCCGCGAGCACGGCGGTGCCGCAACCAGCCAACGCGAACCGATGCTCGCTGCGATCGGGCGTGCTGCCCGGATCGCCGGTCAGAGATCGATGTCGCCGGTGAGTTCGGCGGCGCGCTCTTCCGCGTCGGTTTCGCCGTCCAGGTCGGCCGATGCGGCGTTGAGGAACCAGGTGAGTCCCTCATCCGTCCGTCCCGCGGCGACCAGGGCGTCGGCGTAGGCGTAGAAGAGGCGGGCCGCGGCCGAACCGGTGCGGGACGGGTCGAGGTCCGAGGTCTGCAACGTTACGACCGCTTGGTCGTACTGGCCCAGATCCATCCGTGCGCCAGCGACGACGATCCGCAGTTCAGTTGCCTCGTCTCCGCGCAGGGCACGCCCCTCCTCGCTGCGGCCGAGTTCGATCGCGCGTTCCGGTCGGCCGAGACCGCGTTCACAGTCGGCCATCACGGCCAGCAGGCCGGAACCACCGGACATCCGGCGGGCCGTCCGCAACTCCGACAAAGCCTCCGCCCATTCACCGGCGTGGTAGGCCACGACCCCCGCGGTCTCGCGAACCACCGCGATCCGACCGGCACGCTGCCGGGCCGCCCGGGCGTGCGCGAGAGCCAGACCCGGCTCGTCGTCGACGAGCCGTACTGCCATCACGAGATGGCGTGCGACCGTCTCGGCATTGCCTTTGTCCAGGCTGAGCAGGTCACGCCGGACGGCCGGATCGAGATCGGTCGCCTGAACGTCGTCCGGCAGATCGGGTTCCTCCGGACGCGGGGGACGCCGGTCGAACGACCGGCCGCCGCCGACATGGGCCCCTTCGCCGCCACGACGACGGTCCTGTGACCCCTCGCCGCGCGATGCCCAGTCGTCACGATCCGTCCCGCTACGGCGCGCATCGGCACCCCGATCCGTACTCGGGCGGCGCCGATCATCCGCGTCATCCCGACGCCGGAAGCCCGACTCGCCACGCCGCCCGGCATCGCCGGACTCGTCGGAGCCACCACGGCGTCCGAACCGTCCGCCTCCACCGGGCTCGCCGCGGCGCACATCGCTCCGGTCGCCGGTTTCGTCGCGGCGACGCCGGAATCCGCCCCGAGCCTCACCTCGATCGGAATCACCACGAGGACTCGACTTTTCACCCGAGCGGAAGCCGCCGCGGGACTCATCGCGCCGGTCACCGGCATCGCTCCGGCGTTTGAAGCCGCCACGTTCTCCGGAGTCCTCGGAACGTTTGAAGCCACCACGATCTCCTGACCCGCCGCGGCCGGTGAAGCCGCCCCGCGCACCGGAATCGTCGCGGCGCTCGAATCCGCCTCGCCTCGGCCCATCGTCTCCGCGGCGGTAGGTGCCGCCCTCACCACCACGGTCACCGGGCCCCTGGCGCCGGAATCCACCGGACGAGCTGCCGCGCTGGTCATGGCGGCCGCGCTCACCCTCACCCCGGCGGTCGAACCCGCCCGAGGTGTCGCGTCGCTGGGAACCACCACGGTCGGAGGAATCGTCGCGCCGACCGTAGCCGCCCGACTCTCCTCCTCGTGTGAAGCTGCCGCGGTCACCGGAATCGGCCCGCCGCTTGAATCCACCGCCCCGTCGGCTCGCATCATCGCTATCGCCTCGCCGACCGGACCCGGAGTCGGGAGCGCCACGCCGGAAGGGCTTCCGATCGTCGTTTTGTTCCGGCACGGTGCTCCCTTTCTGGATTTCGCGTGAAAATCTGTTGGACCCACAAATTCAATCACGTACCCGCTGTGGGACCCGGGCACGGCAATTTCCGTCCGAGCACTACCCGGTGCTCAAACGCCGATAGGGGACCCAGATTCTGGGTCCCCTATCGTGAAGGATGTTCCGGCGGTGTCCTACTCTCCCACACCCTGTCGAGTGCAGTACCATCGGCGCTGGCAGGCTTAGCTTCCGGGTTCGGAATGG